>CAZUOK010000001.1:0-42348 GCA_964622145.1 Candidatus Woesearchaeota archaeon
ACGAAGTTGAAGGAAGAGTAGGTTACAGTTGCTGGGCAATAAAAGAGATAGATAAGACCTGGATTAATGAAATAGATAGACTGCTAGAAAGACGGAAAATAACTTTGATTTCTGTATACGATAACTACCAAGTAAATCCAGAGCTTATACCAGATTGGGGTTTTGCCACCATAATAAAAACACCAAAAGAAACGATATTATTTGATACCGGAAGGGATTCAAAAATCCTGCTTTCCAATATGAAAAAACTAGGTATTGATCCATCCTCAATCAAGAAGGTTGTTATTTCTCATATTCATGGTGATCACTTGGGAGGATTGGAAGGTTTTTTGGAGGAAAACAGCAATGTTACTGTCTTCATTCCAAGCTCATTTCCCAGATCCATAAAAGATATGATAATTCAGAAAGGAGCCAAGTATGTAGAGGTTTCGGCTCCAAGAAAGATTTCTGACTTTGTTTATACAACTGGAGAACTATATGGGCCTCCAGAGGAACAATCTTTAATTGTTGACTCAAAAGATGGATTGATAATTATTACGGGTTGTGCTCATCCAGGAATTGTGAATATTGTGAAAAGGGCCAAGGAGATCATGAAAAAGGATAAAGTGTATCTTGTTTTGGGAGGATTTCACCATCCCCCTTTGTCTTGTGTTAAAGAGTTTAGGGAATTAAAAGTCGAAAAGGTTGCGCCATCCCATTGCACTGGTGATCTTGTAAGAGAAGCCTTCAGAAATGAATATGGAGAAAACTTCATTGAATATGGGGTAGGGAAGATAATTGAAGTTTATTATAAATAGAAAGCCCCGGGCGGGATTTGAACCCGCGACCTCGGGCTTACGAGGCCCGCGCTCTACCAGCTAAGCTACCGGGGCAAGTTAAAGAACAACCTTCTTCTCAATATCCTCTATTGGTGCCTTCATTCCTGGAAATCTTAGGTGTTCATAATCATCCTGTAGCCTTACAATATCCTTCTCATCAAGCTTATCTCCTATCCAAACCTCAACTATCACTAATATATCATCCTTTGAAACATTTTCGACCCTGTGTATTTCTTTCCTATTCACCTTCACAAAATCTCCTTTTTTTATTTTGATCTTCTTTTCCCCAACCGTAGCTATTCCTTCCCCATGGACAACTATCCAGTATTCCTCCCTAAAATTGTGATATTGGAGGCTTGTTCTTTGTCCAGGATATATGTAAAGTTCCTTTACAACGTACTCCTCCGCCTTGTGTAACACCTTATACTTTCCCCACGGAAGCATATCTTTAGATTAGAATGTTACAAAAAATAAAGTTTTCGAAAAGAAAAAACAAATGGCAAGATCACACAAGTTCTATCCAGACATAGTATGTTGTCGTTGCTGTATCCCCTCCCTCTCCATTCTCTGGTAATATTACTTGATAATTCACCATTGTTGTCCCATCGTATGCTACGTTGTATTCGCTCGTCTTTCCGCTTGTTATCCACTCCGTCTCTGCTACAAACACTACTTCTCCATCAACATTCAATGCAAGCGTGTACCAGTATGGAGTATATGTTGCTCCATCAAACTTGTACGTCTGTGCAGCAATCGTTGTTATACCGGACCACGGCAGTGAATAGGAATCATATGTTCTTGTTGTTGTAAACGTTGCACTACAATCATCACTCTTTCCTTGCAAGAACGTATATTCACCTTCCACATCAGAACAGGTTGCTGAGGTTGCTGTTGCAGACCAGTTTATGAAGTTGTCATTGTCAAAGTATACATACACTGCCTTTGCTACCCACTCATACAGCTTGTAACCAGATGCATCTCCAAGTATCAATTTACCCGTTGCATTACCAAACACACCAGCCCAGTGATACGTTGATTGGTTTGTTGTTATGTTTGCCAGTGTTACATTTCCTGCCTCCACCTTCACAGTACCTGGGGATGGTGGTGGATACTCCCCCTTGTTTTCTGTGTATTCTGGTGATGCTCCTCCTGGTACTGCTGCAAACACTCCTGCCACCAACACTGGTGCTAATAAGAGTAGGGCTAAAACTCTTGGATTCATGTTGAAAACCCCTCAAATAATCTATATAAAGCTTTGCTTTTTCTATTACCATTGAGAAAAGTACCTTCCTCACTATTCAGGAGATAAAAAAGTCAAAACCTTGTGTAGAAACACTTAAATATTTGTCATCTCATAGCATGCATCAATGCTAAAGAAAACACTACTAGCACTTTTTTTGGTTCTTGCACCAACTTTCTCGCAGATAGTTGTAATAAACTCAAAAGACTGGAAAGATGTATATTCGGGTATACTTTACGCCCATTACATGGGATATCCTGTCTACTTTGCGACCTCTCCAAATCCCCAGGGGCTGTTTAACATCCTTCCAAAGAGGGATATCATCTTAATAGAATCCAACAATCCCATGGTATCAAACCTTGAATCCCAGTTAAGGACAAGAGGCTATAATATTATAAGAACAATAAGAGTAAGAAATGCTAACATAGAGCTCATACCCTTAGTTGTGGACAAGTTTGTTGTAGTAGAGGAAGATTTTCCCTACCTTTCAATACCTGCAGCCCCCCTAGCAAGAGCGATGAATGGATGGGTAATAATTGTCAGTGATAATAACTTGAACGATGTTGTAAGGATTCTATCTAATGCATCAGAAGTTATCTTGGTTGGAGTGTTCAAAAGAAACATATACAACGCAATATCCCCGTATGCTACGAAGGTCATAGAAGGAACTTCAAAGTATAAACTTTCTCTTGACATTGCGGAGGAGTTTATGAAGATAAAGAAGGTCAAGACAGCTCTAATAAGCGAAGGAAAATATATAGAACCCCAACTCCTCTACGGAGCATCTCCAGTTCTCCTAACAGGTACAAACTATCTACCTGAGGGCCTTATAGAATTTCTTGAGAGGCACGGGATAAAGAGCGTTACCGTTATAGGACCACAACTAACATACATTGGAGAACAGATAAGAGAAAAGACGAACAAAGGGGTATCGGTATATGTAAAGTTCGGAATGTCAACACCTGGAATAAGTCCCAGGATATACGCCATTGCGATGTTCCCCCTACCAACCCCAAACCTAAATCTAACCGTCAACGACACAGTGTACAATCCGAAGGAAAAGAAGTTGTACATAAACTTCAGAAACTTGGGAAATGTGGGTCTTTTCTCATTTACAACATTCAGGGTAATAGATGAGAACGGAAACGAAATTGCAAGTGGAGGAGATGAGGAACCGTTGTTTATAGGAGCAGGAGAAAGCCTTTGGAAAGGATACGATGTGAACATTCCACCACCCTACGAAAACAAAACAATTGAGCTATACGTATCATATGGAGAGAGTCCTGAGAACATGATGTCATACCTAACGGAAAGGGGGAGGTTTGGACCACCTCTAAGCCTTCCCCTAAAGGTATCAGAAATTGAGGACAAATCCGAACTAGAAATTGTTGATGTAAGGTACAATACTTTGAGAGACAGGTTTGAAATATTTGTGAAAAACCTTGGAAATGTTAAGGCATATGGGATAGTAAAACTGAAGGATGTCAGTGTGGGGGGAATAAAGAAGTCATTTAGCTCAGAAGTCTTTGATGTTGCCCCTGGGGAGGAGAGAAGGATAATTGTAAAGGAAAGTCTTGATGAATACGACCTTGAGGAAAACAAGATTGTGAAATTGGAGCTTGATTATGGTGAAAATCCAGACTCACTGATAAAATACAAAGTTTATGAGATGGAATTAAAGATACATAAAGGAATACCGATGATAATAATCCTGGCACCGGTACCCGTAATCGCAATAGTGATCTTCTTGTTCTTAAAGAAAATCTTATAATTAAAATGAGGTGTTAGGTATCTCATGCAGATGGTAGATGTGATAATGATAATCTCCTTTTCAATCATTCTCTTCCTTCTTTACAGAAAGTTGACTGATATTGAAAGGAAAATGAGGAGGTTTGAGAAAGCTATAAAGGAGATATCCGTAGAGGTCATTGCAAGCAAGATATCGCAGTCTGATGAAGACTTTCAAAGCATAATATCCTCTCTAAGTGAGAGATTGCTTGAAATGATAAAGGAAAAGTATGGTTTGGAAGGCGTGATGACCTTAGAAGAGATGAAGAAGAGGGTTCTTTCAAAAGACATTCCCGAGGAGGAAAAGATGGATCTGGCACAGTTTTTGGATTACTTGATGTACATGGAGTATTCTCCAAAAGGTATGGATAGAGAACTTAGAGAAAAGATGAAGAATGTTGTTTCTAGAATACTTAGGAGGTTAGGTGAAGAGGGTTGAGAGGACAACTTATAGACCTCCTTGAGATCCCTAAAGAAAAGAAAAAGAAGGAAAAGAGAAAGAAAGAGAAGAAAAAAGAGAAAGGAGTTTCAGTTCTCAATGTAATAAAGGAAAGTAGGAAGGTGCAATTCTTCATAGCCGTTGAGGTTCTTTTGACAATCATTCTATTCTACTTCTTCTTCTAACCTCCCTGTATATCATCCATATCGTTAATATTGTCCAGAAGATGTAAGATATTAGAAAGATATAGAAGGGAGGTATTCCAACCTTTACGGGAGGCTTCTTCTCAACGATCTCTATGATTACAGGATATACCCCAACAACCCCTTCGTCGGACTCAAACACGTATGCTCCAGCACACCTCCTCCCAGCTTCTAGAGTATAGGCGTTAAACACCATGCTCCTCTTCTCCCCAACCTTTGAGTCATAACTTCCCAATATCTTTCCTATACAACCCTCTCCCCCAACAATCTTCAGTCTAATGTTGTGGAGGTCGTAATCTCCAGTGTTCATGATTAGGAAAGAGAGAGGCACTATGGATTTCTCTGGAAGAATGAGGTACGGAACAGCTTCAAGTATCGTTATCTTGTACAACCTCTTCCTAGGTAAGACAGTGACCTTGAACACATCCACATCCAATGTTGCACCGGTTTCCTCAAGTATTGCCCTAACAGGGACCCAGTACTCTCCAGGTATCTCATTCTCATAAACCGTTATGAATATTTCCCCAACAAATGACCTCCCAGCCGGAAGACTCTCTATTCTAAAGCTGTGGGCAATCCAACCTTTTCTTACTTCTGGAACAACGAGAATACCTCTCACATCCGCATCCCCATAGTTTGTGACGTTGAAAACTATCTTAAAGACCTGACCCTGCTGGGCTTCAACAGTATCATTTAAAACGGTCAAATTTACTTTTGGAGGGACGGCTGTGGTAACCGCTCCAGGTATTGCTGAGGGGGCTGGTGTTGGAACAGGCCTCGGTACAGGTTTTGGGACAGGCTTTGGTTTTGGAGGTATCTTTGTTCCAAAGGGTGCAAAAATTGAGAAGTTTGTAAGATTCGCTGGGAGGTATATCTCAAAGTTCACCATATCTATTCCTGTTTCCAATTTTATCCAATTCCCAACCCAGCTCCCATTTACAAAGCTTCCATTATATTTTCCAATGAATTTTGGAAGCACGTATGTCTTGCTGGGATCTCTGAATTTGAAAGATACCCTGTATGCCCAGGATTCAGAGGATGTGTTTGTTATAAATATCCACTGGGACATGTTTGTGTAGTTTGGTGGATCTGGAGGAGGGTTCTTAACATTCTCTATCTCCAGGTCCTTTCCCATCAAAGATAGGTTTGCGGTTGCAAAGTACACAAGATCAAGAATCATGTAACTATCGTTCTTTCCAACGATTTCAGAATATATATTATCCATCTTTATCCTTGATATCTTTGCAGAGGAGTTTGTTAGGTATATCCCCTTGTAGTTCACCTGCCCACTCGATCCAAATATCTTTACGTTCCTAGAATTTATGATACAAACACCACTGTTGAACTCCTGGACCCTAACATCCTTTAGGGTACATTCTCCACATTCCTTAAGATAACCCCACAAACCCCCTCAGAGTAACTAAGATTTCCATCCCCATCTATTGTGTGGTTCCCAAAATCCACAACTATGTTCGAAACATTCTCCACAATTAGACAATCCGAACCCCTGTTCCAGGCACTTTGATTTATAATATAATAATATCCCGTCTCGTTTATTACGGTACAGGGAGGAACAACCTTTACCTTTAATGCTTGTATCCCATTTATTATCACTTTGTCCCCCGTCTTAAACATGTAATCGAATGTTATATACTTCCTTGGTCTCCCAACCCCCTCCCTTACAGAAACATTATTCGAGACTATGGAAAATATCAAATTCTCTTTTGTTGCATTTATTTCTCTTCCAAGATCATCGTAGACCTTCAGTACAATCAACCTTATCTTGTTCTCTATAAAATCGACATCAACACCAACAAGATAGCTCCCATTGAACGTTAATAAACCTTTCTCAAGAGAATTTCCTAAGAGAACTCCAACCTTCCCAGGATAAAGGGATTCAAAGACACTTAGATCAACGTCCAAGATGGAACAGTTCCCTGATACATTGTATATCTGGGGTTTCAGGGAGGTTACAGGTATTGTTATATTCCCGGATTCTGAGTAGTACACCACATCAATAAGCCTTCCAATATAACTTTGGTCTATTCCACATATCTTTAGAAGGATATTTGGGTTCCTTATCGTGTTATCAGCGTAAGATTGGCTTTTGTTGTCGTATAAAAGGTAACTCACAACAGTCCCATTCTTGAGTATAAAGGAGAAATTTAGGGAAAATGCAATTGGTAAAAACAAAAGCAATAATCCCTTCCTCATCTCACCACCCCTGCATTGCTAACCAAAAGTTTGCAAACACCTTGTATATCATGTTCATTATGGCTTTAACAAAGGATTCCAAGTTTGGAAGGAGATTGTATGTTGATTCTTCTGAGTAGCTCCAGTAGTCCCTAACTTTGAAGTAATATCTGTCCGTTATGCTGCCGTTTATCAAGAAGACAAACTTCTCACCATTCTTGTCCTCCCCCTCAAAGTACATCGAATAGTTCCCAACATATCCAGAGAAGTTTATGTACTTGTATTCTGGGGCATAAAGGGGATTCCCTGTTGGTATGACAGTTATCTTCAACCATCCAGTCCCATTTGATTTTAGCTCAACAATCTTCTTTACCTTTGTAGCAAAGCTCTCATTGGATGAAAGATTGTATATCTGGGTTGGGACGAAGACATCCAAGCCGTTTTCCTCCACTATCCTAACAGTTGCATGATCTAGAGATACATTGTCAGAATTCTTTAAATACATTGTGAGATTGTAAGGAATCCCAGCATATGGGAACTCATCAGTTTTGTTTCCATTTATGTAGATCTCAGGTATAACAATTGGCTTCAACTCAAATGTCCTTGAGTCTTTGTTATCAGCCTCATTACACTCCGCTATGATATCTCCATAATCCACGGTAAACTCTATGACATACCAGCCACTATGAGCTTTTGCGGTCCAATTGAAGGAATACGTCCTAGAATCCCCAGGGTTAAAGTCATCGGATATCTGAATATCCTTTTCAAAGACAACTTGGGAAGGATTTGACGAATTGTATATCTTTACATGGACAACGAAGTCTGTTGTTACCGCAACGTTTCCCCCATATATTTCATAAGGAGTATCCCTGTAGTTCTGGATTTTGAAGGATACCTCGAGAGTTTGACCGTAATAGATTGGATTAGGGGAAAGGGAGGTTATCGAGATCTTTAGGTTTGCCCCTATACATATTGGATATCCAAAGCCGTTTACCACAACATACTTTGTATAAGTATACTGATCGTTAACTGGAGAAACTCCAGCGTCAAGGGACAATGGGAAATTACCCTCAACCGGGACAATAACCCCACTGTTACAGGTCATTCCAAACTCATCATCACAGATACCAACCACCATCCTCCTGTCATTACTAACACCAAAAGTTGAATCGGATGCAGACTTTGAGAATGATCCTGAAGATGTCTGAAATGTTATTGTTGGTGTTTCAACGGATATCGTGTTCGTGGATTGATCGTAGCTTCTTCTAACATCGTAACTCCCCCTTAGATACCCGGAAGCTAGTACAAAGTTTGAAAGGGTTGATGGAGTTGAAGAATCTTCATAAGCAACATAAACCCTTCCAGGAAATGCTGCGAAATATACTGGAGGTGTTGTGGTTAGGGTTATTGGGGAAAAAGTAAGATCTGCAGGACTCGTATAATAACAACCGGGGGAAGAGGTCAAACTTGTATAAGAGAGGGGCTCTGTATCAGACTTGTAAGTTATTAAGACGTATTTCCAAGTTCCTTGGACGTTTATCGCGTAAGCAGCACCAACGTACTTCTGTCCAACATCACATATCTCTATACCAACGTCCGGATTCTCATCAACCGCATCCAAATACCATGTACCTGGATCCGTGGAGGTACCAGTGAAGTATAGAGAAACCGTATTTAGGGAACCATCAACAATTCTTGCAGATACCGAGAATACGAGAGGTGTTAACATCCAGAGCACCACCCACCTCCAGTCCATGTCCACCACCTACACGAGGGAGTAATAGGATGAATACAGCACTTGATTTAAGGATGTTACGAACACCTTTATGCTGTCTATCAGGGAGGTTGGGACGATCCCAAAGTAGGATCTCCCACCCTTGAAATCAAGATTTGGATTTATACTAAAGGGAATTTCCGTAACCAAAGCACCATACTGGTCGTAGACCCTCATGTAGACCTTTGAGGAAACCCTTCCATAGCTCGTTGGTGTCACAACAGCAACATCCCCATCTTTGAAATAGAAGGATGTAAAGCTCCTGTTTGAATTTGTTATTACGTCTGGATTTACCGTTGGGTTGAAGACAAGATATCCGTCTACCTCACTGAAAGTTACGGTCGCATTTGGATAATATATATTTAAAAATATTATGTTCGGGGCCCCCGTCTTTAGGGTGGCATTTTGGTAATACTTTCCATCCGAGTAATTGTATATAGAGTACGTTCCATCCTCATATACCTCAACCCTGTATATCCAAGCCCTCTCCTCATAGCTCAACCACTTGTACAAGGTATAGGCTATCTGCATCATGGCAACAACCGAAACCTTTACATTGTCCGCAAGTTTGCTAGGAGAGATATACTTCTTCTGTCTGACAAGCTCATCCGAATACAGGACGCTGAGGTTTAACCTCCTCGTTATGTCAAGATCCGAGTAGTACACACCAACAGCTATGGAATATGGAGGGGTATCTGAATATCTGCTCTCCCCATACTTTGTTGGGACCACAACGAATTGTGCATAACCATTTGAATCCGTAAGTGCGTAAGAAACCCCCCTTGATATTATCCCGGACAGCCTCACAGGGACGAAGATGTTGTGCCCATTCTCTTCAAATACAGTCACCGTTAGGTTTGGTAGTGGTTCCCCAGTGTATAAGTGTGTTGCCCTTATCGTTAAATTGTAGGGAAGGGCTGTTTGTTGGAATTCTGTTGTCTTTTGACCGTCAATCCAAACATCCAACTTTACGGGCACTTCCTCCGAGAGTATGTAGAAGTAGTACGTCTTTTCCAAAGGCAAAAGTAACTGGGCATGGCAGATGGTGTTATTGTAGCAGGTATACCTTCCAAGCTTGACAAAGAATACTGGGACATATCCGTTGCTTCCGTTGTACTTCAGAACACAGTTTTCTATATTGAAGTTTGTCAAGGTGCACATCCCCTGGTAAAGCTTCCCAGCAATCTTCACAGTTCCGGGATATGTGTATGTCTTCTTTGGGCTGTCACTCCATACATTGTAGTTTGGGTGGAAAATTTGAAAGTTTTCTTGGTTGAATACCCCATTTTCTTCAAGATCTTGAGGATACAAATTTTCCAGTTTAGTTTGATTAAAGGTAACATTCTCAGGAATCACCGCAAGCCAGTGCTTCCCATCGTTTAGGTTTTCCCCGGGGAGTATCATAAAAACAATTTCTGAGGTTGATCCGAAGGTGTAATCTCCAATAGAATTTGCAGTTTCATCAAGATAGCCAGAAAGATTTATTATTATCCCTCCCCACCTACTCGTCTGCACTTCAACCGTCTTGAATTTAGGCAAGATTATGTTACCAGCCTCCACTTCGATTTGGGAAAGCACACTTGAGGATAATACGAGAAACAGAGTAATTGATAAGATCAACCTAACCCTTCTCACACTGTTCCTTAACCCCCTTATTTTTTAAAGGATTACTCACTTCCGAGGCGTAGGAACCTTATCACAACGAAGAGTACCACAAGTAATATCACAACTATGGCAACCGTTCTTATATCAATACCTTCTATTCTCTTCACCTCTATTCCTTTGAATATCTTTTCAGAATATTTAGTCAATATCTCCTCCTCTGGACCATAGTATAACCTTATTTTTATGTTTGAATTCCTTCTAAAATCCTCTTCATCCAAATATATCTTAAATGTTATTATATTCTCCCCTTTCTTCAACCTCGTGGGCTTTTTCGTCAGAGTGTAGCTCTTCCCAGCAATCGTTATCCCATACAATTCCGGTTTCAGCCACACGTACTCATTCGGATTGTACACCTTTATCCAGAGAAGCTCCTTATCCTTGTCATAATAGAGACCTTCCAATTCAACACTCTTTGAAAATGTTAAGGATGCTTTTTCAGGATAAAAGGTAAACAGTCCTTCCTCATTTCTTATCTGTCTGTCCAAAGTATCATATCCATAATAAACCCAGACCTCTGTGTAGTTTATCCAGCTGAAGTTTGCATAAAATGGTATTGAAAAGACCTCTCCAGGGAGTATCTTATGGGTTTCAGGATCTGTAAACGTAAGCTCCTTATCCCCAACAACCCTAACACCAAATATCCTAAAGTTTTCTTCAACATTACCCTTATTTTCAAGGATTAGAAGAACTGTATTATTTCCAAAAAGTATCTTTTTTACTCTAAGATCATGTATCATGTAGTCGGTTGGTCTTGATGGCAAGGTAAGTAATTTTCCCCTCAGATAAGGATCTCCTGTCACCATCCTACCAATCCTTGCAACAACCCCTATGGTATTTCCAGACATCTCCCTTATCCTCCTCCCCCTATCCACATTCTCAGGACCTATCACCTCAACAACCCTTACCCCCAAATCCGTCAGAAATTCTGCTATCCCCCTCAGATCGTCGCTCAGTAACAATATTGGAACACCGGCCTCAAACATGCCCTTTGTTATATATTCTCCACTTACCAGGATTATCCAGTCCCCCTTTCTGTAAGCTCTCTTCACGATTTCCTTGTTGTTTTCATATATCCCCTTGTTTAAAACCTCATACCTATTCTTTATCTTCTTCCAGGGCTGAGTGAGGAAGTCCCCATAGAATATAACTGGCTTATCCTTATTCTTGTTCAAAAATTCTATTAGTGCTTTTTCATCATCCTCATCATAAAACAGTACCCAGTATTTCTTCCTTACAGCATAGGGAAATACTGAGATAGCATCGTAAGCAAAATCTTTCCTTACAACTATAAATCCCTCAACCCTAGGACTTATCATTTCATATAGGGAATACTGAAGATCTTTGTAATCTTTAAATCTTACATAGTGTATCATTGAGAATCCGTAATTCATCATGGAAGACTTCAGATCTTCTATCACAGGCTTATCCATGCTCTCAAATATTGTGTAAGATTTTGTTCTGTCCAAAGTTCTCAACATCAAATCAAGATCTCCAAGGCTTGTCACATAATTAAAGTCTTCTCCAGAAAACTTCGAGTAAAGTGTTAAGATGTAACAATCCCTCCAAGACTGGGAATTCACGATTATGTACGACTCTGCAGTGGTTATCATGATTAAGGAGAGGAATAGAGATAGCAGCATTCTCCTCATAACTAAGGAGCTTCAATGAAAAACGTATTTAAACATAACTGTGAAAGATATTTAAAGAAGGATGAAATTTGGGGGTGTTTGATGGAGATTTGGAAAATTATTCCTGTTGCTTTCATGATCTTTCTCCTCCTCCCTATCAACATAGCCGCACTTAATTTGACAAATTCCACAAATAAAACAGCTTCTTCGAGGAAATTCTACGAGATTTTCTTTGAAAATCCTGAGAGACAGTGTAAAGGAAGTGTGGCTATTTATGGAAGGGTCCTTGAGAATGGGAAGGGGTATACAGGACCCATAGAGATTTCTGTAAATGGGACACTGTACCAAGTTTACTCGGAGAATGGGAGATTTAAGATGCCTATAGAACTTGAAACTGGGAGATATGAAATAATTGGAAGTATTGGGGGTTACTCGAGCAGGACCTTCATAGAAGTAGTAAATTGTGGAGAAGTTAGGTTGTACTACAATTCCTCTTGCGAGCAGGTTACTTTCTGGGGATACGCAAAGATAAACGGAGAGAATTATACGGGATTTGGAAGACTAATTGTAAATGACTCCGAGATTCAAGTTGAATTCCTGAATGGGAACATGATACCTTACTCCACAACCCTTCTCCCCGGAAGGTACAAAGTTTCTTTGGAGGTCCTCGGCATAAGAGATACAAAAATTATTATTGTTCAATTGTGCAAACCAACACTTGTTGTTAACAATTATACTATTTGTGCGCAATTTGACAAACCATTTATTGTTGTAATAGGGAATAACACGTATGATGTTAAGGGAAAATTCTGCAGGGAACTGCCACCTGGAAGGTACAATGTAACGGTTAGATGGGATGAAGGATCTATTTCAAGCGAGGTATTTCTACCAAGGATTGATATAAAGATGAGGAAAGTGTACTCACCAAGAGAGAGCATTTTATTTAAAGTGTTCTCAGACATCTACCCCGTTTGTTATCAGATACCAGAGATAGGAATATCCAAGTGTACAAACCACACAACGATAAGGATTGGGAAGCTAGAAGAAGGGAACTACACATTAGTGATAAAGGTTGGGGATGTTACATTAAAGAGATACTTCAGGGTCTTCAGGAAGGTAATAAGAAAGATATTTGGAGAACATGAGTTCATCATAGAAGGGAATGTTAGTGTTGAGAAGGTTGGGGAAAAATATGTATTGAAAGGCTCTGGCTTTGTTTCTCTGAACCTCACCTCAAACCCCTTCATTATATCGTACGCTTGGGAAAGGGCTGGAAAAAAGTATAAGCCTCTAAACCTTTCCTTCGAAATAAATGGAACAAAGGAGATTATTCTTCCTAGGAGGTCTAGGTTTGATGTTGGGGTTGTAAAGAAGGGGAGCATTGCTGAAGTAATAGCGGAGCATAGAAAAATGTTTTTGAAGGTTATTGGGGGTACATTTGACAAGGTATTTGTTGTGGATCCCGAGAGTATACCTGAGAAACCAAGAGAATTCCCAAATAAATTATTAAAAGTTTATATAAGGACAAACGAATCGAAAGTAAGACTTTATTTGAGTAAGAAGTACAGGTACCCAGAAGTTTGGAAGTTCAACCCAAAGAGGTTTGAGTGGAGGAAGATAGGGTATTCTATAGAAGGGGATTATATTGTTGTTACTCTTGAGGATGGAGGTCCCTTCGACGAGGATGGAGAAAAAAATGGAGTAATTGTTGATGATATTGGAATAACAACAAGTTGGTGGAACGAGAGCTGGAAGTGGAGAAGGATATACAATATAACTTCATCAAAGAATCAGAATATAACAGGTTTCCCAGCCTACATTATAGTAAACACCAGCAAACTAATCTCTGAGGGAAAGATGAGGGGTGATTGTGGGGACGTAAGATTTACCTTCTGGAATAGGACGAGCAATTCTGAAGAGGAAATCCCCTATCTCTTTGTTGGACCCTGTAATTCAAGTCATTCCCTAATCTGGTTTAGATTACCAGTTCTCTATGATAACTCCACAAGCACAACAGTTTTTATGTACTTTGGAAATCCAAATGCAACAGATAACAGTGATCCCCAAGCAGTTTTCCCAGGATTAAGGGCATACTGGGCATTTGAGGAAGGTAGTGGGAACGTTACGAAAGATTACTCAGGAAACAACTTTGATGGAGTATTGACGGATGTTGCGGGTGGAGATCCCCCACTTTGGAGGAATACATCTTCCTGTGTTGTAGGATATTGTATTGAGAGTGATGACATTGGGGATGCTGTGAATCTCAGCTATTTGGCAGTCAATGGTCTTGATAATGTTACATTTGAGGCTTGGATAAAGACAACAGATAACAGGTGGGGTTTAATAAGCGGGGCAAATTCTGGACAAGACAACGAATATCTTATCTATCTTGAGACAACTCCAGAGCTTAGACTGTATATAAAGGGATCATATGATGGTGTACCTCCAGGAAGCCTCACTGATGGTAATTGGCATCACCTCGTTGTTGTTAGAAATTCTGATGGAACGGCGGAATTTTATCTCGATGGCTCCCTCCTGGGGACGGTCTCAGGACTAAGAACAGGAACGCTTACTATAGATCCAAATGGGCTCTGGTTGCTCCAGGAACAAGATTCCGTTGGAGGGTCATGGGACACTACACAAGTATTTATAGGATTGGTAGATGAGGTTAGAATATACAACAGATCCCTCTCTCAAGACGATATCCAAAAAAGGGTAACAAACTATACAAAGACACTTGTTCTCGAAGAATATCTAGCAAAATTGAATGTAACTATAGATTATCCATCCGAAGGATTTGTTGCAATAAGATATGAACCCTTCTGGTTAAATGGGACTGTGCATTGTGTTAGAGGAAATTGTAGCAACGTATCCGTTTACGCTCAATACATAGAACCCACTGGAATATCTGGGGAAGTTATCGAGGATACACAGCAAGATTTCATAAATTATTCAGAAAAAGTAAACGTATCAATATTTGACTACCTAAAACTCCAACCCGAGACTGGGAAAAGTTGGTGGAATGAGAGTTGGAGGTATAGGATGAAGATAAACATATCTTATACGGGACAAGGAAATTTGACGGAGTACACTGTCAACGTAACAATTGACACACAATCACTAATAACACAAGGAAAGATGAGTCCAAATTGCTCCGATATTGTTTTTACATACTACAACCAAACGACGGAGAGCGAATACGAAATTCCTTACTGGATAGAATCGGGTTGTAACACAACAAACACAGTAATCTGGGTAAGAGTTCCTCTGATAAGAAACTCCACAAATGAAACCATTTACATGTACTATGGGAATCCAAATGCGAAAATATACTATGATCCCGACGATGTCTTCGAATATTTTGTAAATTTCACGAAGCTTGGCGTTCAATCTGCGTATGGTTCTGGCCAAGACATTACCCCAAACAACTGGGAGATTGTTAATGACACCATTCTGCATCTCTGGGGAAACAACTGGAAAGGTGTTTATTACGGTCCAATAAAGATAGAGGGGGATGGTTCCCAGATACTGGAACTCTACATGAACGGTACAGATACCGCTGAGATATATGGAGTAGGATTCGATGTAGATCTTGACAATGTGAATGATGCCCGAGGATCCTTCTACAAGTTTGCTGGGTCACAAGCATGGGGACTAACTCCAGACCAAAGCTACACAAACTTTGGGAATTGGCAGAGAGTTTACGCAATTTTGGATGATTTTTCTGGTCAGTATTTATACTTTATCTTCTCAAACGATGACGATGCGGACTCAAACGGAAATGTCTGGTATAAGAACGTTAGGGTGAGGAAATACGCAACACCAGAACCAACAGCAACAGTGATTGGGGAGGAAGTATTGAGTATAAGGCCATCTGGATACTACATCTCAAAGGTAATTGACTTGGGTTCTCAAGATGTCAGGTTTGGGAACATATATTGGATTGCAAAGGTACCACAAAACACTTCCCTCAAGGTTTATACAAGGAGTTCAAGTGATGGGGTTGCTTGGTCCGTGTGGTACGAGGAGATCAACAACACGGATGTGAACGCTCCGGACGCAAGGTACATCCAATATAAAGTTGAGATGACAAGTCAGGATCCAAACAAGACCCCAATCTTTGACAAAATTGTTATAGAATACACGTACACCGCCCCGAAATTCAAAGATATGAAATCTTCCGGAACCCCATTCACAACCACAAATCCGTACGACTGTGGTGTACTTGATCAAACAAACAACGTTTGTTACCCATCCTTCCAGGTAACCCCAACGGAGAAAGGGAACTTCACATTAAGATTGCTCGCAAACTCCACGGACACGAACATAGAGCCGGCGGAATCCCAGTGGGTTAACATAACAGTTTATGAGAGGACATACATAACGGATTTCAAGATACAACCCTCCGTTCAATATAAGGGAGGTTCTGTAACAATTTCTGTAAGACTTCTTGATGCATCCTCAAATCCCATCCCAAATCAGAACATAACCTTTACGGATGAAACGGATGGAACAACGATTGGATCAGTCCTAACAGACTCTAACGGATACGCTGTTATCCAATACAACATCCCAAGAAACGCTTCCTTAGGCTATCACACAATAAGGGCAGACTATCCTGGGAATTCATCCCTATTCTATTACTCCTCCTGGTCAACGGAACAACTTAAAGTATCGAGCTCTCCACAGTTCTGGGAAATAGGAACAAACGATACCTACATAGGGACAGGGGAAAGAGTCAAGATCTTCGCAAACGTAACGGACGAAGTTGGACTGGACACAGTCCTTGTGTTTATAACATATCCTAATGGAACAGAAGTCAATAGGACAATGACTTACAACAAGGCTTCAGGATACTACGAATACGTTACGGAAAAGCTTTGGGAAAAGGGGAATTATTCATTCTATATATGGGCAAACAACACTGATGGAATAGAGAACAAGTCATGGACGGAGAACTTCTATCTGAAGATTGTTGGTAGGCTGGATGTGTCAACAGAGAAAGAGAAGTACAAGAACTTTGAGATATTGCATCTCTCAAACATGAATAGGGAGTGGGACATGCCAGGATATGCTTATAGAAGATGGTTGAGCATATATTCAAATCAAACGGAATGGGGAACAGCTGTTCTAAGGGTTGACACAAAGTCTTTAATATCAGAAGGGAAGATGAACCCGGACTGCTCTGATATAAAGTTTGCAAAGATAACGACGATAGAAGAGATAAAGGTCCATATTGACAACCCCTATGGAGTTTACAGATCCGACTTCGTTTTCCCAATTGAGATAACAGATAAAAGATTCTTGGGGAAGGTTGATCCAGCAGGTAGGGATATAAGAATATTTACGTATAAGACAGACCAGCCCTACTCCCAAGAGCCAGATGTTCCCTTCTGGGTAGAAAGCATAACGAGCTCAAGAGCTAGGATCTGGATAAGACATAACCTCCCAATAAACGGTCTTGATCTTTACATATATTATGGAAAGCCTGGAGCGGAAAGCAAGAGTAACTACACCGCGGTGTTCAAGGAAGTTGTTGGGGAGGCTGGGATAGTTTATACAAATGACTCTTGGGTCAACTTCTCTTACCTGAATTCAACAGGAGATACCGTGTTTGTGTTCTCAAGCATAAATACATACTATGGAAGTGATGAGGCATTCACAAGGATAACAAAGGTAAATTCTTCGGGATTCCATGTCTTGATACAAGAATCTGTTGCTCTAGATCAAAGTCATGCTTATGAAAAGATAGGCTGGATAGGATTTAGAAAGGGGGCTTGGATTGTCTGTGGTAAAGTGATATACGTAGGGAACGATTCCATAGATTCGAATTACAAAACGGTTACCGTCCCATACTCCTTCCAGGATCCTGTCTGGGTAAGCCAGATACAGACCTTCTATGAGACTGATCCTGCCCATACAAGGATGAACAACCCAGGATCAAATTCCATAAACATTAAGATAGAGGAAACAAACACAGCGGATACTCCTCACACCTATGAAAATGTTGCATACCTTGTAACAGAGCAATTCGTTTGTGAAAGTGGGAACTTTAAAATAGCAACGGGGAAGAAGTATCACAGACAGAGTTCTGATGTCTCAGCAACAGCGGGATGGACTTACTACGACCTCCCAAACTTCCCAACAACACCGGTTGTTGTTGCAAAGATAATGACGGAGAGGGGAGGAGACAACGTCCACGAGAGGATAAAGGATGTTACAACAGATGGATTTAACTACGCTATGGAAGAAGAATCTGGATACGATGGACCACACATAGAAGAGTGGAATGGGTACATTGCGGTGACTCCTGGACCAATATACGGAGCGAAATTAGAAGATACTTGGCCAACAACCACAATAGTTGAGGGTCCAAATGTGATAGCAAAGACCATTGAGGAGATACCCCACTATCTCAAGTCAAATTGCAATCAAAATGATACAGAAATCCTTGTGAATTTGAAGCAAGTAAGTGAGGGGGAGAATAGGGTTTACATGTACTATGGGAATCCGTACGATAAAGAGATTGAAAACACTGGAGAGGATGCTATCAATGTGTTTACATATCCATCCCAGTACTGTAGCTATGTCGTCCTTGGAATAGGAGGATCTAGCATGGATATTGTTAGCTATTCTCATAACAACATTATTAGTATTGGTGGGACAACAATAACGCTGAACAAGGGAGAGTACACAACAGTTTCGGTGTCAAATGGGGATGAAATATGTTCAACAGGTCCTATATCAACCGGTACACAAAGCACTGGGGATGGTGCACCAGCAGTTCCAAAGACCTGGGCTGGAAAAACATTTGTGGTTGCTGTTACAAGGTACAATCCAGTTTACTTCGACATATACGCCCTTGAGAATGCAACGATAAGGGTCTACAACAGCACGGGAACGGGGTGGACTCTTGTAGAGGAGTTTAGTCTTTCAGAGGGGGAATACATACAAAAAAGCTATCCTGGGGGAGACTCGAGAGTAACAACCATAGAAGTATCCTATCTTATAAATTCTACTGGAAATATCTTAGTATTCTACAGAGGGAAGAGCGATGACTACATGCCACTTACCCCAGCAAACACAGAGCTTTATTTGAATCCAACGCAGTACCTTGTAATAGCAGCAATCTACGACAACACAAATGTAAATATTTACTTCTCGGATGGATCCTCGACAACCGTAACACTAAATGCTGGACAAGGATGGGTTGGAGGTGCATATGGAAGTGATGGAAATGCAAACTCTGTTAGAATAGTTTCCGACAAGCCGATATTTGCATATCAACAGGCAGATTCTGATGGAACAGAAACCACGCCTGGAGTCTCACCCAAATATATGGACAGGATATTCTTCTTCCCACAGGATGCTGAATACTTTGTTGCAACAACAAAAACAAACAAAACAACCTACTGTGCCCTGTATGACACAAATGGAACACTTGTCAACGAATGGACGGTAACAGCGAGCTATCCGTATCCGGGAAAGATAGGGTATGGAACAGGTCAAGATGGGACGATAAATATAAGGAAGGGCTACAAGTTGGTCTGTAATGAAAGCGTAATCGTGATATATGAAGAATCTTCTAACGATGCCGAAACCATACTCTACGGTCCAAGCGCCCATGCAAAGATAATAAACGTTACATACAATGACCTTGGGATCGAAGAAGATTACTACGTTAACATTGAAAACAACGGTAATGAGACAATAAGAGGTTATATTTATGCAATAATACAGAGATTTGAGGATGGACAGTGGGTGAACGTCCCTCCAGCGATAATAAACGATAGGGCATCTGAAAATCTCAGAGTTATAGGGCCAGGAGAATCCCTAAATCTAACGTATCTTTGGGAATATTATGGAGCTTGGAACACAAGCTCAAATCCAAATGGAAGGTACAGAGTATACGTAAGGTTCGAAGATGAAAAGGGTAATGTAATAACTGACTGGTACGGAAACCCACTAGAAGACTACGGATACTTTGAGATAATCCCCGCAGACCTTTCGATAATAAACCTGACACACAAGGCAATGTATGAAAAGGATCTTGAGGAATACGAGACAAACGATACAATAGACTGGATAAACCTAACAGTAACCTCTCTTGAGAATACTGGTATAGATACAAGGGTTTACCTGACGTTTATAGATGAGTCTGGGAAGTATGTTGGATTTGGACCAAATAGTGAGGAAAGGACTTGTGGAACTATTGAGGAGAATAATACCTGCTCTGTTTCGTATGGTCCGGTAACAATTCCAGAGAACACGGGTAACTTGGTTGTTAGGTTCAAGGTAAATCTAACCGCCCAAAACTCCGGAGGGGCGATCTTTGACACGAGAGGAATAAACTTCAGGTATGCTGTTCCATTGGATGTTGAGGAGATATCTGGAAACAATCTTATAAACTATCCTGTAATGCTAATATTGAATGTCTCTGACCTGATAAATAAGGGGAAGGTTAGGAGTGATCTCGCAGACCTGAGGGTCTTGGATGATAAAAAGAAGGAGGTTCCAAGGCTAATACTGGATTACAACGAAACCCACAAGATAATATTCTTCCCGACAAACCTTTCAGCAAACGAGAGAAAAACTTACTACCTTGTCTATGGAAATTCCTCCCTTTCCCAACCGAGCTATCCAGATGTGTACATGTTTGAGTACCTTTCAGGATACGACCAGTGGAAAACAATATCAGATAGCAGGCAGAATCTCATCATAATAGCCTACTTCAACAACACAAAGTTCAAGGTCGAGGGAGGTATAAATGTGAACGGAACACTAAACGCTGGGGAATTCTACAAGGTTGAGCTACCAACAAACAGCCAATACAGTCCATTGAAGTACATTATTAAGACAACAAAGCCGGTAACTGTCATAATTGGAAGTACTGAACTCTCAAGACCAAATGGAGCAACCTATTCATTAGATTACCTCTCAAGACCTTATGGAAGGTACTTCCTGACTTGGGGTATGGATGGATCAACTTCAGGAAATCTCACCATATTTGTAACAGAGAATGATACCGTAATAAGTGTAAAGAACATGTCCTCAGGAAATTATTTGATTCAAAACCAGGTCTACAACTTTGGAGATGTTGTCCACCTCTCGACAAGCCCTCATGTCTTTGAGATAAACTCCTCGAAGCCAGTGCTTGTAGTAATATCCCAGGATGACGCGTTTACTTCTAGAGATATAGGATACAGAATTCCGAGCTTCAATGGGACCTGGGATGGTACGTACTTCAAGTTTTATCTAACTTATGCAGGAGGGTTCTACATTGTTAATCCCAACGATCATCCAATAAACTATACCGTTTCAGGTTGCATAACCGGATCTGGGACAGTTGGACCGAAGAGTAGTGTCCTTATAACTGGAGGGACTGCTGGAAGCCTTTGTGAGGTCTGGACAACAGAAAGGGCCCTTCTATTCTCAGAGATCTATGCGGACGTACAGTATTATATAACTTCTCTCGATGGGGCAACGACGGGGAAGGAGTTTGTGTACAGGGTGGAGGATCCATACCAGGGAGGTAATGTAGTAATTGGGATACACGTACTCTTTGATGGGACGGATGTTCAGGATGGTTGTTCGGGGGTCTACTGGACAAATCTGAACAAAGGATGGCACTACTACAGAAATGCTAAGAGCTCCGGGGAATGTAGGATCATAGCATCAAAGCCCATTGTTGTGTTGCTGATGGTTTCTGAACAAGAACCCTCCTACACTGTCTCCGTACCAGAGTGGCATATGGATTGGAAAGAAAAACCAATAATTAGGGTTTACAAGGAAATCTCAACGAGGATATTTGTCCATGACATCCCATCAACATTCTCTTCAACCCCACCAGAGAGACTCTATCAGAACGGTCCCCCCGTCTACTACAACTTCTCCATGAAGAACCTTTGGAGAGAGAATATAACGAATCTTGCAATAAGGATAAACTGCCCAAATCTTCCTGGTCTTACTTGTGAGTGTGTGGACAACCCAGGGCATCCCTACTGTAATGTTGGGAATCTAACTCCAAATCAAGAAATAACGGTCTCTTTCAAGATAACCGCAACGGAGGACACACCAACAGGGAATTACATTGTAAATGCAACCGTAAGCTATCTCAATCCACTAGGGAACAACAAGACTTGGAGGGAGGTTGAGCCTCAAACACTTGAGATCAGGACGTATGGGATCATGGAGATAACGGTGTACAGCTACCCTGAGAATGTTACAAGAGGTTCAAATGCAACTTTCAAGGCTTATGCAAACAACACTGGTGATCAGACAGCTCCCGAGGCTTGGCTTGCTTATTCTGTGTATCCTTCAGGATGGAGTATTGTTGAAGGATCTCGGAATGTTACAGCAACAAATGTTAGTCCTGGACAAATATTCTGGAACAACGTAACATTTTATGTGTCCCAAAGCTCTTCCCTTGGAGCTCAACAGGTAAAACTAGAATCCGGCTCATCCCTTGACCAGAAAGACTTCAAGGTTGTTACAATTTATGTCTACGCAAACACGACACTAAATATCTGGTTAAACGACACGGATGCTAGCAGAGGGGAGTACGTTGAGGTGTTTGCAAAGCTCATGTATGATAATGGAACACCAGTGAAAGGTCAAAAAATTGAATTCTACGATGAGACGGACAACAGGTTCTTGGGATCCTCTATAACAAATTCCCAAGGTATAGCAAGTGTTATCTATTATTTAAATGAGTCTGTCTCTCTAGGAACCCACACCATAAACGCGAGTTATCCTGGTAACTCAACGCTCTACTTGAACCCATCAGAAAACAGGACAACCCTTGAGGTTGGTCTGAAGCCAACAATACACTGGATAGAAATAGTTCCAAGCATAGTTGGGTATGGGAAGAACGTTACCATAAGGGCAAATGTCACGGATGACAAGGGGGTTTCAAATGTAACAGCAGAGATAATATCTCCTGATGGTGAGAAAGAGACTGTTGTCCTCCAAAACGTTTACAGCACAATTTATGAAAGAGAATACTCTCCGAAGTGGCTGAATGGGACGTACAATGTGACAGTAATTGCGGAGGATACGAGTGGAAGTATAACAAAGGCTTTCTCCCAATTCCAGGTTGAGATAGAGAGTGAAATACTTGTGGAAACTGAAAAGCAATCTTATTTACCAACCGAGAATGTAAGATTGAAGAAGAATACTATATTCCCACTGAAATACAAAGTAGAGATAAAAATAAGGAGCAATGAAAGCGTGAACATAACGGAATATCAGATTATGATAACCTTCAACAGCTCAAAGTTGATATCTGAAGGAAAGATGAGGGATGATTGTGGGGATCTGAGATTTTCATGGTTAAACAAGTCCTCTGGAGAGGAGGTTGAAATTCCATATTTCCTCGATTACGGATGTGGGGAAGGTGAGACGGTTGTTTGGGTAAAGGTTCCTTTAGTGTATGCAAACAATGTGACAACGATATACATGTATTATGGAAACCCTGCCGTTACAAGCGATAGCAGTGAATTCGATGTGTTTACATTTGAAAAAGAAAATGCAACAACATTCTGGACAGTAAGCTCAGAGAGTGTTGGTCAAAATCTTGACATACAAGCCTTCCTAAACAACACAAGTGTTATATGGGAAGGAAGCTCTCAAAAGATTCAAAATGGAACATCGTATCAATTGTCATCTCCTTCATCCCAGACAAGCACACTTTCCCATGACAAACCTATATTTGGAGCGTTTGAGGGAGATACAACAGAGGCTCTGCATCCAATCTCCTGGGCTGGAAAGAAGTTTGCATATTATGTTTATAGAGGAACAAACGAATGGCACATCTGTGCTCCATTTGGTGATGCCAAAGTACAGATATACGACGGAACCACTCTTCTAGCAACGTATAATATACAGAAAGGGAACTGTATCGTTGCAAACAACGATGTAACGGATGGTAGCGTTGTGATAATAGAATCAAATGAAAGCATACTTGTCCAACATGTGGATACCACAAACAACTACGATTCCAGGATTCTTTATCCCGTTTCCACAAGACTTTACGGAGTCCCATCAGAAAGATTTGAAATAGCTGCAATAGAAGATGGGACAACTGTCAACATATACTGTTCGGATGGATACACAAACACCCTGACATTGGATAGGGGACAGGGCTGGGACTATGCAATAGGAGGGTCTGAAGGTACTGCCCCAGCATGTGTGATAATATCCAACAAGCCTGTTGGTGCAAACTCGCTTGCAGATTCGGATGGTACAGAAACAACAACCTTCCTACCTCTGGAAGAATTGGACAGGTATTACGTCTTCCCACAACCAGTTCAATACGTTGCGGTGGCAGCACCATTTGATGAGACAACCTGTACTTTGTACAATCCAGACGGGACGGTCTACGACTCCCAGACAGCGTATGTATCCGGAAACGCTCCCGGAAAGATATACTTCGGTTCCACAACAGATGGAACAAATATACAAGCTGGCTCTTACATGATATGTAACAAGCCTGTCTTTGCATACTATGAGTACGCAACCACAAACGATGAAACCCAATTGTTTGGTCCAAAGGCAAACAGGAAGTACAGCCCAAGGATTTACGTTGAGAGCTTTGGAAATGAAACCCTTGCGGTTAGCCAGGTGATAAACTACAAGAGGATATTTGAGGGATATATAATAGCGGAGGTTGAGAAGAAGATTGGGGAGAGCTGGGTAAGAAAGAGTGTTCTTGTAAACGATACCACAACCGGAACGAGGAGAGAGTTTAATTTATCTTTGTTTGATCTTTCAAAAGTCATTCCGGCCTGGAATCCTGAAGGGGAGACAGGAGAGTTTAGGATGAAGATATACGTCACAGATCCAGAAGGGAACATCCTGAACACAACGGATGGGAAATTGATAGGGTATGCTTACTTCAACGTCAGCCAGCCTCCATTGAAATTGAATGTGAGTGAGATCAGGGTTTACGAAACTCCTTATGGAGAGCATGGGGGAGGGACGCTTGTTGACAAAGGAATTAACAAGACATTTATACTCGAGTCCGGAAAGGTCTACAGATTTGAGATCGATGTTGATGTCCTTTCTGATTCCCAGACCTGGAACATAACTGAAGCTAACGTTACTTTTGAAAATCTAAATCAATCCTGGATAATAGATGTCCAGAACGATGTCTGGTATCTGAACCAAACAGATACTGCGGAAAGGCTTGGAGGACTGTTTACAAACGGTATTTTGAAGTGGAATACAAGCGAGAATGATGGTACCGCGGATAACGGGACAAAGGTAACTTTCTACTTCATACTAAATCTTACTGGGGCATCGGAGGAGGAAAGGGGTGTTCTCTTCAGGATTGAGACCCCAACCACAATTGTAAAGGATTTTGACACATTAAAGATAATAGTACCAGATACAACACCACCAAACCCTGTAATTTATGGGCTAAACACAACTGAGATATTCAGAGGGGAAAGTGTCTTGGCGTATGCTCAGTGGAATGAAGAGATAAAGAATGCAACAATAGAGTACAATTCTACAACAAAGTTCCTGAACAATTACACAATTCCAGGCCCATATACAAACAACTGGACGAACTATACAATAGAAACAACATCCCTGTGGTTACTTGGAAGACACTACGTAAGGATATACGCATCAGATCTCTCTGACAACTGGAACAAGACACCCGCAATGTACTTTAAGGTCTACGGGTTAGCTTACGTGAGTTCAATCTCAACAAACAATTCGAATCCCCTGGTAGGAGATACCGTAAAGATAACCTGTCTCATCCTGGATGACACAAATGATCAGGGGATAGAGAATTACAATGTGAGCTTCTGGGTAAACAATTCTTATATAGGATCAAATCTGACAAATTCGTCTGGATATGCAGAAATAACCTACCAATTCACAAGTCCTGGAAGTTACGAGATAAAGTGTAACATTACGGAAGATTTAGACAGATATTACAAGGTAGACAATAGGAATGAAAAATCCACAACGGTCTTTGTTAGGGAAACCGAGCCTCCAAAGTGGTGGGAGGTTGTTTACCCAAGTCTCGCACATAAGGGAGACACTGTGAACTTGAGTGTTAGGTGGAAGGACAACTTCGAACTGGATTACGCAATTCTCTCAACGAACGAGTCCGGAACTATGGAGAATGTTAGCTATATGAAACTGTCTGGGAAGGATGCTTGGGCAAACTTCTCGTATCAGATACCAACCACAATATCTCCTGGGTACATTATTTGGAAACAATACGCAAACGATACCTCGAACAACTGGAACGTTACAGACGAATACCTCATTGAGGTCTGGGGATGGGCGGAGGTTTCAAATGCGGTTGTGAACCCTTCCAGCATACAGCAGGGTGGAACCACAACCATGTACTGTAAGATTGTGGATGCTAATCAAACAACGGTTGGGATTGAAGGGTACAACGTATCCTTCTACCTCGGAAACACACTACTTGGATACAATCTCACAAACTCTTCCGGGTGGGCGGAGTACACATTCACTGTAAACACAGCTGGAACTTACACCGTTAAATGTATCATTGGGGATTACCCAGAGAAGAAGTACAACGCCAGCAGTAAGAATGAAGGATCTGACACACTTACGGTATCGGCAACAGAAGACATATATCCTCCACAAATTGTAGACAACAACTACGGATTGAATGCCACAAAGATCTACAGATACGACGCCATCCTTGTCTATGGACAGTGGAATGAGACAATAGACACCGCATGGGTGGAGTACAACAAAACAAGTTCTTTGATAACAGAGACCGTCCCCGGACCTTATACAAACAACTGGACAAACCACACGATCGTTACTGATGATGCATGGACACCTGGAGTCCACGTTGTAAAGCTATACGCAAACGATACCTCCGGTAACATAAACGACACATTACCCTACCTCTCCTTTGAAATGTGGGGAAGAAGCGCGGTTTACTGGGTATCACCAAATGAAACTTACAGAGAGGTCGTTGACCTGGTATGTCAGGTGAAGGATTACGACACCGGAAGTCCGATAAGTGATTATGTTGTAGAATTCTACAACTCCACAAGCTATTTGGGATCAAACAAGACGGATTCAAATGGATATGCTAGGCTTAGAGTTGATCTCTCAAGCTACACGCCAGGATACAACACATTCTACTGCAAGATTGTAAAAGATGATGAGAAATATTATGATCCCGCGGTATCTTCTGTTGGAAAGGATGTTCTTATAAAGGGAAAACTCAATGTGACAATAGTAAATCCTGAGAATGGAAGCTCTCTTGAAAGAGGGGAGACGTACTGGCTAAACTCAACAACATATGATGAATTTGGCAACAAGGTAACACCTGATTCATCATATTGGTTTGAGGGGCAAACGGAGATAGGATCCGGAGAGAACATCACATGGACTGTTCCATCGGATCATCCCCTCGGTCCAACAGTTATAAAAGTAAACGTTACAAAACAATACTACGATCCCGCTGAGGACAACATAACAGTGTACATCTACGGTCATTCCTCAGTTGTGTGGGTATCACCAGAAGATGGGAGCTATCCATCAGGAAGCATCCTGGAATTGATATGTTATGTAAACGACACAGATAGAAATTCTGGGATATCTGGATATCCCGTAAGCTTCTACTACAATGGAACCCTCATAGGGACATCTAATACAAACTCAACAGGTTACGCTGTAATATCATGGGATACTTCAGGATTGGATGGAACGTACAATGTAAGTTGTGAAATTGGAAACTACAGTTATTATATAGCAAAGAAAACATCAGATTCCACAATGATTGAGGTATACCTTGACACAACACCACCAAACGTCACGATAGTATCTCCAGAGAACAAGAGCTACAACATAAATACAATACCTCTGAATTACACCGTACAAGACGAACACTTGGATTCCTGTTGGTACGAACTTGATGGGACGAATTACTCACTTCCAAATTGTGAGAACACAACGCTTACAAACTTACAGGAAGGAAGTCATTATGTAAGGGTCTATGCGAACGATACTGCTGGGAATGTTGGATATTCCGAAGTTTGGTTTACTGTTGACCTTACAAGTCCCGTAATAACCATAATATCTCCCGAAAACAGAACGTATGGTGAAACAGGAATTTGGATGAATATAACACTAAATGAGGCTGGAAGTGTGTGTATGTACTCTATAGATGGTGGACAAAACCAAACAATGAACAAGCTTAACGATACTTACTTCTACAGGTTCGCATCTGTTGGAGAGGGAACTCACAAGGTCAAATTCTTCTGTAACGATACCGCAGGGAACTGGGGGAGTGCCCAAGAATTCTTCACAGTAGATCTAACGGCCCCCACAGTAACACTCTACGAACCCGAAAACAATAGTGTTCTAGATCAAGGCAATGTAACCTTCAAATGCTATGCAGAAGACAATCTAAAACTCATTAACGTTACTCTATACACAAACAAGTCTGGATCTTTCTCTCCAGAGCTAACAAACTCGAGCGGGATAAATGGAAATTATACATTCAAACTAACAATGTCAGAAGGATATTATATCTGGAACTGCAAAGCTTGCGATGATATCAGATGCTCATTTTACTCAGAAAATTGGAGCTTCTATGTGGACTTGAATGCTCCCACTGTTACAGTAGTATCACCGGAAAACAAGAGTTACAATACGAATACAATACAACTAAATTATAGTGCAAGTGACTTAACCTTGGATTCCTGTTGGTACGAACTTGATGGGACGAATTACTCACTTCCAAATTGTGAGAACACAACGCTTACAAACCTTGCGGAGGGATCCCATCATCTAATCGTTTATGCGAATGACAGTTTGGGTAGAGTAGGATATGATGAGGTTTGGTTTAGAGTTGATTTGACACCTCCAAGCCTTGTTGTTGTCTCTCCAGAGAACAACACAGAGTATGGGACTCCAAACGTCCCACTAGAGTATTCCGTCTCCGATAACATAGAGGTGGATACTTGTTGGTACGTCCTTGATGGCGGTCAGCCAACAGTATTGCTAAACTGCCAGAACACAACGCTATCTCTTGACAACGGTCCACACAATATAACTGTGTACGTAAACGACACTGCCGGAAACACGAACCAGAGCTTTGTACAATTCACAGTAAACTCAACAGCCCCATACGTAAAGATCCTACATCCTGTTGAGGGGAACTACTACAACAACCAAACCATATGGTTGAACTATACAGTACAGGATACGGATCTTGATTCCTGTTGGTACAGCATAGACGGTGGAGACAATGTTAGCATTCCAAACTGTCAAAACATAACCATAACGGTCTCCGATGGCTCACACAATGTGAAGGTATATGCAAACGATAGTCTTAATCAGATTGGATGGGATTCTGTGAACTTCTTCGTTGACACTGTCCCCCCAAGCCTTGTGTTGATATCTCCGGAAAACAAGAGTTATAGTGAGAATACGATATGGATAAATTACACCGTGAACGATACAAATCTTGATTACTGTGTTTACGAGCTGGATGGCTCGAACACAACAGTATCTGATTGTAGTAATGTAAGTCTGGAGTTGTCAGAGGGAAGCCACTACGTAAGGGTGTTTGCATTCGATAAAGCAGGGAACTACAACGTAACCTCAAAGGTCTGGTTCACAGTTGACACAACACCACCAAACGTCACGATAGTATCTCCAGAGAACAAGACGTACACTGTGAACGATATCCCACTAAACTACACGGTATCTGATAACTTCGAGATATCCATGTGCTGGTATGTCCTGGACTCCCAGGAGGAGGTCTATCTACAAGGCTGTCAGAACACAACATTAACGAATGTTCCTGATGGGAGTCATAGGATAAGGGTCTATGCGAATGACTCTGCTGGGAATGTTGGATACTCTGAGGTTTGGTTTACTGTTGACACAAGGGGTCCGAACATATATTTCGTCCCACCAACCCCAGGAGATAACCAAGCTATAGATTACAATTGGACTTACATAAACATAACAACGGATGAGGATGCTAGCATCGCAATACTGGAATTCGATTTCAACAACGGTACGGTTTTGAACTTTACCATGAATCAGAACAATCCAAGGAATTGGTGGTACAATGTTACGGATCTCCAGGATGGGACGTACTATTATAGAGTCCATGCGAACGATACCTTCGGCAACTGGAATACAACAGCATGGAGAACTGTCAGGATCTCTGTTGGGGCTCCAGCAATAAACATAATATCTCCAGAGAACAAGACATACAAGGATTCTAACTACATCCAGCTGAACGTTACTGTGAACAAAGAGGTTTCTGCTTGGTGGTATTCAATAAACAACGGTAGGAATATCACCTTCACTCCAAACATATCCATAGCCGCAAGGATTGGATCAAATGTTGTAAGGGTCTATGCGAACGACTCTGCTGGGAATGTTGGATACTCTGAGGTTTGGTTTACTGTTGACACAACCTTCTGGGAGGACAAGTTCGATCACTACAGTGGTCTTGAAATCTGGGAAAATATAACAATAGAAAATGGGAGTGCAAAGATAAGATTCTGTTATCCAGTATTTGAGCCTGATTGCTGGAAATATAGGGTAAGAATAAATGTATCAAATCCAGACACCCAAGACCACACAGATGTCCAGCTGAATCTTACTGTGGATACACAATCCCTTATATCTGAAGGGAAGATGAATGGGAACTGTTCTGACATAAGGTTCACTTACTACAATCAGACCAGTGGGGAAGAGTACGAAATACCTTACTACATAGAATCGGGATGTAACACAACAAGCACGATAATCTGGGTAAAGGTTCCCTTCGTCCCCGCGGGAGGCAGTTCCATTATATACATGTACTACGGAAACCCTGGAGCTCAAGGAAGGTCAAATATCTCAGAGGTATTCAATTATTACAACAATATCGGACAGTGTAATGGCTCGGTGGCTGGGGGAAGCTGTTCAGTAATATTTGATGCCCCAGCTGGGGAAGTATTCTACGAGGCAAATCTCACTATGAGGATGGCTGGAGACTTCGGATATGGAGGATCATTCTCATCAGATGCTGTTTGTGATGAGAATTATGAGAGGGCAAATCTTATTGTTGACGGATCGGTAATAGGTTGTTATTCCACAGGCATTGATGGTTGTACACTGAACGAGCCTCCGGGGATGCCAGTAAGCATAGATGTCAGGAACAAGGGATCCGTAAATGTTACAGGAGATTCCACGGATGTTGTAAATCTTGATCCAAACAATTGTGGATTCTACTATAAGTTCGAGTTTGAAATAAGTGGATACACGAGGAAGAATGCTACCCTAGAGTACTCTGTTGGAACTGAAGAAGTTGCAATAAGGAATGCAAAGATTAGGAGCATAGCAATAAAACCAAGGAAGGTTGCAAGATGGTTGAAGTTTTATGGTGTACACAGCATACCAACGGGGACAGGAATTGAGTACAGGATCCTTGACAGCAACAACAACACCCTCCTTGTCTGCAATTCTGAGACAGCACAGACTGGTTGTGATCTCTCAGGTATTAATGCAAAAGAAATAAAATTAGAAGCAGTATTGACAACAAACTCAGAGGCTACTCCAGAACTCATGTACTGGAATGTATCCTGGACACCAAACTCAAGTGTTGCGATAAACGTCATAAATGAGACCTCTGGAACCATATCGAACGCTCTTATAAGAATTCTAAGAAATGGAACAGTATTGGCTGAAGGTTATGGAAGTGTTGTTGTAGATGTTGAGATATACGAAAACTACACAGTAGAAACAATTACAGGAACATCTTATGGAGATCTCCTGCTAAGACTCTTTGAGCTCAATGTTACAAAGGATACAATAGAAATAAAGGAACAAATTGTTGAGAACTACACAGGAAACCTCCCACAAAACATCTGGAAGGTCACTCCAGTTGTTGCTCTGAACGACACAGACTTGAATTACTCCAAGGCGACGCTTGTGATACCGAAGGGAGATGTCCAAAGCATTGATTATATATTACACTGTACGGACTGGAACTACACCTCAGCAACATGTAACAACTGGGTTACATCAGATCCAAACAGTTACGAGGGATTTGGTGAAAACTCAACACACTTCTGGTTCAACGTGACAGGATTCCAGGCATACGCTGGAGGGACTGTAGGATATGATGTACAAGTGAATGAAATAACATTTAACAAAACAAAGCCTGTTGAAAATGAAACCGTGCTTGTAACAGCAAATGTGAGTAATGAGGGAAGTTCTGATCTCACAAATGTTACCATAAGGCTTGAGATATATCTATGGAATGAAACTTCAGGAAGCTGGATACTGGATGAGAGCTATGAGAAGAACGTCTCAATACCCGTAGGAAACTACACACTCGTAAACTTTACTTGGACGGCAAAGATAGGTACCTACAATTTCACAGTAATTGCAGATCCCTACGATCAGATTGATGAGGTAAACGAGAGCAACAATGCAAACTGGAGCGAGCTAAATGTTTCCGCATGGACAATATACTATGGACACGTGAATGGTTGGATAGTTATAGGAGGAAACAACGGAGAAAACTTTACGGTTTGGATACCTTATATGATAGAGGGAAATCTTTACTTTGCAGATCAAGACTCAAGCTTTGAATTTGAGAATCTCATGCCATTAAATGGAACAAACGATCTTGAAGAGCTGGATGAAGCGCTTAACATGAGCATATACAAAGATTCTGTATCAAACGTTTATGATAAGGATGGGGATGGTGTACCAGACCACACGGATTGTTTCAGCATAGGTAACAGGCTCCTATGCGATGTGCCAGTAGTAAATTCAACCGAAGAAAACAACGGAAACTTTGTTACAGGGATACTTTGGGATTCAGGAGATGGAGGAACAGAGTACAATGGAACACAAGATGTTGTTTTTATAACGAAGGTAAACTATAACAAAACAGGAAGTTTTGGAAGATACGACTACGAGGTAAGAATACCCGCATTGTTGAGGGATCTCAAGGGAACTGTAGACAAGATCGTAATATACGTGGAGATCAAGTAATGTTTATAAATTGATTTTTTCAAAAAGAAGAGATATGAGTGAATTTGAGCCTGAAAAAGAGTTAGAGATTTCAAAGGAAAAGATTAGAGAATTTAGAGACAAGATACATACTCTTAAAGAAGAAATACACAAAACAATAGTTGGTCAAGAAGAAGTTGTAAAACAGGTATTGGTCTGTCTTATATGTGACATGCACGCCCTACTCGAGGGAGTTCCAGGCCTTGCGAAGTCCCTTCTAGCAGAAACACTTTCGAGATGTATTGAGGGGGCAACATTCAAAAGGATACAGTTCGTCCCAGACATGCTACCATCAGACATTATAGGGGTTACAATCTTCGATCCATCAACAGGGACTTTTAAGACTGTTAAAGGACCAATATTTGCGAATTTTATAATCGCTGATGAGGTCAACAGAGCCCCTCCAAAGACACAAAGCGCTCTCTTGGAAGCAATGCAGGAGAGGAGGGTGTACATATATGGGGAGGAATATCCCCTTGAAAGACCATTCCTCGTCCTAGCAACCCAGAACCCGCTAGAACAACAGGGGGTCTATCCCCTATCAGAGGCCTTTGTGGATAGATTCTTCATGAAGATATTGGTCGATTACCCAAGTTGGGATGAGGAGATGGAAATAATAGATAGAAACACAATGGTCCAATATGACGTTCTTGAGAAGGTCAAAAAGGTCATGACAAAAGAAGATATAGTAGAGATGCAGAGGGCTGTTAGGAAGATCTATATAGCTAGACCGATAAAGGAATACATATTAAGGATTGTCCAGACAACGAGGGGGAAAGGTGAAAAAATAAGGTATCTGAAATATATAAGGTACGGTGCCTCACCTAGGGGTTCCATATCTTTAGCACTTGCGGCAAGGGCTATTGCAATGATGAAGGGAAGAAACTTCGTGATACCAGACGACATAAAAGAAATAATATACCCTGTCCTCAGGCACAGGATCATACTGAACTTTGAAGGAAGGGCTGCTGGGATATCTACAGATGAAATAATAACGGAGATACTTGAAAATGTTGAGGTTCCTTGAGCTGTTTAGGGGGAAACCAGAGATCCCAGTAAGGGTCCTTGAATTCAAAGAGCTTTGGAACAAGAGCATAGTTAATGTTTGGAAGCTGCTAGAGATACTTAGATTTCAGTTCATATACTACAGGGTAATAACTGGGAGAGGTTTGGAATTCGACAGATTGAGGGAATACACTCCAGAGGATGATGCAAAGTTCATAGACTGGAGGGCTTTCGCGAGGTGTAGGAAGCCTTACGTGAAGGTCTTCAAGGAGGAGAGGAGATTGGATATTGTATTCCTTGTGGATGTCTCAACAACCATGGTCCTTGGGACAACAAGGTACACAAAGAATGAGTACGCATCAATACTTGCAACAACTCTGGCACTTGTTTCCCAGTCCCTTGGAGATAGGGTTTGTCTTGTCGCATTTTCGGATGAGATAAAGAAGTTTGTTGAGCCCGGAATATCCATTGACAACGTCCTCCAAATAGCAAAGGCCCTCTGCGATAGAGAAATATACGGTGGAGGAAAGAATTGGAGGATTGTGTCCCCGACGATACTTGAGACCTTTGGGCCAAACACCTTTGTCTTCATACTCTCCGACTTTATTGGGGAAAAGAGGGATTTATACGATCTTCTAATGAAATTCTCGAACAAATTTAAAGGAGTTGCTGGAATAATGATAAGAGATCCACTAGACTCTTACATACCGGAGGGAATAGGAAAGATTTATATCCAGGATCCAATGACTGGAGAAGTAATGCTTGTTGATATGGACAAGATTAGGGAAGAGTACAACAGGACTGTTGAGGAGGAGGAAAGAAAACTGAAAGAAGTATTTTTGTCTTATGGGAGCTTGTTTGCAAAGACTTTGACAAACAATTTTGACTTTCCAGGATTGATACTCTCCCTGTTTGGGGGAAGATTATGGAAGTGAACCTTGGGAGGATAGCAATTGAAATTTCCCTTCCACTTAGAAGCCTCTCCACACTTCTCATACTAATAACATTTACCATCCTTTCTTATCTTTTCATGACAAAGGTTAGGAGGAGGAGGGTCCTAAAGTTTGCGAACGTATACACCTTGAGAACCATCCACGGATTCAAATCCATAAGTCCAAGCCCTCTAATACTGATATCAAAAATCCTTGTTGTATCCCTCCTTTTCCTTGTAGCGACAGAGTCCATAAGGATAATGACAAGAAGTCCAATATCCGATACGGATATCTGCTTCGCAATAGATACCTCCCCAACCATGCTCCTTCCAGATTACAAACCAAATAGAATAGAATTCGTCAAGAGCATTATATTAAAGTGGTTGGACGAAATCCCCCCAGGAGTTCAGATATGCATAGTAAAGTTCTCCAACAAACCTTACCCTGTAACCACTCTGACAAATGATAGGATAAAGATAGAGAGGAGTGTGAGTGAGATAACCGTTGACCTTAACTCCAGCGGTACCGCTATAGGAGATGCCATCTTTGAGGCAACATCAATACTTTCAACCTCAAAAAAGAAGAGGTATTTGATACTTATAACAGACGGTAAGAACAACATCGGGAGGAACCTCTCGGAGGCGGTTAGGGTTGCAAAGGAAGAAAACGTTAATGTTTACGTCGTTGGGATAGGACCAACAAACGAGACAATAAGGATGTTCAATGAGCTAAAAGAGATTGCTGAAAGGATGAATATAAGCTTTACATTCCCTGAAGTTGATGAGGAAGGGCTTAGAAAGGTTTCGGAAGAGACGGGGGGAGAATTCTTTTATGTTGTTGATGAGAACAAGTTTAAGGAAGCTATGAACAAGATCATTGTCAGAGAAAGCATGGTCTCTTTAAACACAGACTATTACATCCTTTTGTTCATTTCCGCACTTCTAGGTCTGGAATTGATACTTTTCTCTGTGCTTGGGGCTGTATAATCTTTGGATGGTAACAAAAGATTTATATAAAGGTAGTTGCTTCTGGAATGACATGATTAAGAAACTGCTTGTACTCTTTGCAGTGTTGCTGTTACCAATGGCATTCTCGGTACCAGCAAACGCAACAGTATCTGCAGGTACATCAGAGAGATACCCAGAAGCAACAACTCCAGGAACTGTCACAGCGCAAGCTGGAAATGTAACACAAGTAAACGTGTCCAGTGTACAAGTAACAGGAAAATGGGTAGGTTTCTGGGGAGAGGTAAGTGGACAAATAGTGCTCGGAGATTCTAGTGGGAACATATTCTATCAATGGACAATATCCGATCCTACAGGGGCTGTTGTGTATGTGTGTAATGACACAGTTTCGGACTGGTCAACCCTACAGCCCCTGTATGCAAACAGCAGTGTTCTTCCGGACTTCCTGATAACAGGAACAGATTCCTTCAACAACACATTCAAATATCAAGAAACATTCACAAGTCCTAGCATGACGATAAACAACGTAAATTACACACTTACATGGCAGAATGGTGCTGAAGGTTCAGACTTCAAGACATATGCATTGTACGCAAATGAAAGCGCAACAACTGGTAAGATAATACTTGTCTGGGCAGGCCTTGTAAACGCAAACAAGCCATCATTCAAGGGAGGGACTATAACAGCTGATTACCAGGTATTGGCTGGAGTAAACACAGAGGGAGGACAACAAACATTCTACTTCTACCTAGAGCTACCGTGATTTCTTTTTGATTTCTTGTAATCTTTTTATTAATTGGGAATGGTTCAAAAGACCTCCAGAAAAGCTCTTAGGTATATGTAGGAGTTCATGCAGTATTACCTTCTCCTTCTCATTATCAGAAAGTCTGTAAAACTTCTCAGATATCACTTCCACAATATACCTTGGCTTCTCCTTCAAGCAGAATTGCCAGATTCTTGGAAGCCCATAACACCTGGCAATTGCCCTGCTCTTGCTTCCAAAACTCCTAATAAAGTGTACTCTGTTTAGATCTATCCAATTCAAACCGTATTTTCTTACAACCTTTTCCGCTATTTGCCTTACATCCTCCGCCTCCTCAAATCTGAGCATGTATTTTATTAGAAGAAACTTTTTTATTACGATTTTCCCTAGGTCTCACAGTGGAGTTTGAGGAGAGGAAGAGGAGGTTCTTGGAGAGGTTGAAGGAATGTATTGAAAAAGGGGAGGTTGATGAGGATATTATTGAGGTCCTTGAGATGCTAAACTCCTTGGAGAACTACTTCACAACCTCCTCTTGCTCAGGTAGGATAATTCTGATAAGGCCCGGAAAGAAGAAAATAGATACCGAAATACTGTTTAAAAGTCATAGAAAGGTTTCTTTTGAAGAAATAAAAGGAATTCTTGAAAATCTTTCAGAGAAATATGATGAAATTTGGTTGAAGGTTGAGCCGGTAATCCTTCACGTTGATTGTAGAGACCTCGAGTCCGCGAGGAAGATGTTGGATGTTGCGAGGGAAAGCGGGTGGAAGAGGAGTGGGCTGATGGTAATAAGACCAAAAAGATATCTCCTTGAACTCGAGTCAACAGAGAGGCTTGAAACAATAGTCTCAAAGGATGGAAGGATATTACCAGACGAGGAATACCTTAGGATACTTATAGAAAAGGCAAATGAAAGGCTTGAGAGGACAAAGGAAAAACTTGAAAGGTTTAGAAGGAGAATTTCTCACAAATTTTATAAGTGAGTCTGATAAAGAGAAAATCATGGCTGGGGACATACAAAAGAATATCCTTGAAATGTCAAAGTTGATAGATGTCCTTTACAAGGTTTGTTACACATCTTGTGTAAAGGGGGACTACGAGCTCTCAAAATTTGCAAGGATGATGTACAGAAAGCTTCAGGAGATGGAAGTAAAGACCCTAAAAATGGTGTTCAGAATAAAGGTGAACGATTCTGAGAGGATGGTACTTCTTGGGATAATAGATGGAATAATGGACATAGCAAACACCTCCCTGTCCCTGTTACAATTCTTGGACTACAAGAAGGAATTTCTAAAAGACTTCAAGGGGCTTGTTGATTTGAAGGAGGGAAAATCCTTTGTTGGAAAGAAGAGGAGTGAAGTTGGGGGGATAGCTATTATTAGGAAGGGAAAGATAATCTTTTCTGACACGGTGATAAAACCAGACGACAAGGTGTTGATCCAGACATGAAGGACATCATCCTCTCGGAGTCTTTGTCAATAATAACAGGAGTCCTTGCGGGGGCTGTTTTGGTATCCGTTAGAAATGAAATACTCAGATATCCATCGATATTAATAGCCCTTCCAGGTCTGCTCCAAATGAGGGGAAGTGTTGGTGGGATACTTGCATCCAAGATGGGGACAGAGCTTCACTTGGGGACAATGAACAAGAAAAAACTCTTTAGAATGATAGCCTCAAACATACTATCAAGTTTCATTGCATCTCTAGTAGTTTCCAGTATAACAATCCCATTTAGCAATGATTTGAAGCCATTCTTTGTTGTTTTTCTTGCAGGCTTCTTATCTTCCATTGTAGAGATACCTTTGATTGTGATACCCGAGGAAAAGCTGTTCAAGAAGGGGATAGATCCTGACAGCGTTATGGGGCCCTACTTAACATCGATAGACGATCTTATAACAACAAGCTTGCTGGGTGTGTTGTTATGGGTGTTTTGAGGGATGTGAAGGAGGCGGTTCCGATAATACTCCTCTCCACCCTACTCAGTTCCTTTGGAGGATTGTTCTTGGAGCCAAGGATAGAGAAGCTTGTGAGGATTTACCCTCTCCTACTTATAATACCTCCCCTAAACGACATGATGGGGGATTTTGGGATGATACTATCCTCAAAAATCACAACCTCCTTGTTCTTAGGGAGGAAGGATTTTAGGAAGATATTCTTCGATATTCTTGGAGCTTGTTTCTTTTCGGGTCTTTTGCTGATCATCCTCTCAGGGATATGGGAATTTGGGATTTCGTTAACAATAAAGCTTTGGATTTCAGTCCTCCTTTCATCCCTCATAGGAGTGGTTTCTGTTGGGGTATTTTGCCTAAAAGTTGGGATGGTATCGATGGAGAAAGGAATAAATCCGGACAACATCCTTCCCCCCCTCGCAACCGGCTTGGCAGACCTCCTGAGTATGCTTTTATATTCCCTCTTCATTCTACTCCTTATATGAAGGTGTTGGCAATAGTAGGAGAATTTAGAGAGGAGATCTTGAAGGGTGAAAAGACAATAACAATAAGGCTTCCTAGGAAGAAGTTTAGGGTTGGTGAGACGGTTAGGATAGACTGTGGTGACAAGATACTGGGGAAGGCTGTGATAAGGAAGATTTATAGAAAAAAGATAAAGGAGCTTACTGAGGAAGAGATAAGGAAGGATGGGCTGAAAAGCAGGAATGAACTTATAAAGAAATTGAGAAAACTTTATGGAAAGAAGATCGGTCCGGACACAGAGGTTGAGGTAATAGAGTTTGAGTTAAAGGAGATTCTTGAGGAGGATTTCTATTCATTTCACTACGGAGATCTCAACATCACTGAGATAGCAAGGAAGGGCCTTGAGATGGAGGGACTTAGTGAGGAGGAGAAGGAGATACTTAGGGATCTTATAAAAGAGAAGAGTATAAGGAAAGTTGCCCTAAAGAGGTTTGGAAGTCTTAATAAAAGGTGGATAATAAGGAAGATTTTGAGGAAGGTTGTGAAGAGGTTGGGTAGGGATGAAGGCGGTGATATTAGCGGGAGGGATAAGTAGGAGATTTCTCATAGGGGACAAGCCCAGCACAAGATTCCTCGGGAAAAATCTTGTTGAGTACCATGCGGAGATCCTTGAAAAATATGTAGATGAAATTGCTGTTGTCTGCAATCCAAGGAATTGCAAGTACTTCGAAAGATTTAAGAGGTATTTGCAAGAAGAACCTAGGGGGATCCTCGATGCAGTCCTTAGGGCAAAGGAATTCTTAGACTCCCCATTCATCCTTGTGAATTCAAACGACATTGTTTCTGAGGAAGCCTACAAGATCCTTTTCAAAAGGATAGAGGAAAACCCAGAAGTTGGGTATGTATTGGGATATAAAGTGAAGAAGTACTTCCCAGGGGGTTACTTAGTGCTGGATGGAGATAGAATAAGAGAAATAATTGAAAAGCCTGGAGAAGGTAGGGAACCAAGCGATCTTGTAAACATCCTTATCCATTATCATCCAGATCCTAAGATATTTGAAAAGAATAAGCTTGAATACGAAGAATTTTTGACAAAGATTTTAAAAGAGCATGAGTACAGGGTTGTTATGTACGATGGTCCATGGTATCCTATAAAGTACCCCTTCCACCTTCTAGACGCAATGGAATTCTTCCTTGGAAGAATGGAGGGGAGAAGTCTTAGAGTGAAGAAAAATCTCCTTGTTGAGAATTCCGTACTCAAGGAGGGGGTGGTGATCACTTGCGGGAGGATTGTGATAAGGAATAGTTACATTGGGGGGTGTGTAAAGATAGTTGGGGATTGTGTTATAGAGAATTCCCACATAAATCGGGATTGTAAGATAGTTTCCTCAAGGATTTCAAACTGCTACATCTATGAGGATTGTCGCATCGAACAATCTGAAATCGAGTTCTCAGTTATTGGGAGGGGTAGTAAGGTTTCAAGATCAAGATTTCTTGGAAGATCTAGAAAGGAAGTTGTTTTGGAGATCCTTGGGGAGAGAGTAAAGACAGGAAGAAAAAATTTGGGGGTAATAGTTGGGGAGAATAAGGAAATAAAAGATGCTGAGCTGGGTCCCGGAGAGGTGATTCTGTGATAGTTATCTTTGACCTAGATGGGACAATAGCTGATAGCTTTGAAGCCCACTACCTCAGTTTCAAAGAAGCTTTTGAAGAGATTCTTGGAATATCCCCAAAATGGGAAGAAATATTTAAACTGTTTGGTTTGGAAGGGAGGGAGATAATAGAGAAGGTCTTGGAGAAGTATGGAATGGGAAGAAATGGAGAGATTGTTGAAAGGATCCTTAAGAGGAAGAATGAATTAACTAGAAAGTACTTTGGGAAGATAAGATTGAGGGAAGGTGTCCTTGAAATGTTGAAGTACTTAAAGGAAAAAGGCCTGAAGATTGCCCTCCTATCAAATTCTTCGAGGGAAGATGTGATGAACATCGTCGACTACCTTGGAATTGGAGAATTCTTTGATGTGATAATCTCGGTTGATGATATTAGAAAGGGGAAGCCAGACCCAGAGGGGATAATGAAGATTATGGAGATATTGAAAGATAAAGATGTGGTGTATGTTGGGGATAGGGATGTTGACAGGGAAACCGCAGAGAGGGCTGGAGTTCGCTACTTTGGGATAGAGGAATTTTTGAAGAAATATAAGGAAATCATATGAGATTATATCTCTTTAGTTCTTCGTGAAGCTCCCTCAGGATCTCTTGATAGTAAACCTCTCCCCTCTCTATCTTATCCATTTTTTCTTCCAGTTCCCTCGTCCTTTCCTCAGATATGAGCTCCTTATAATTTTTAAACAGGAAGTTACAAACCTTCCTACCCCTTCTGGTTGGAATCAAGAAGTACTTCTGCCTTACATACCTCCTCTTCTTTATCTTTGATATTATGGTGGCATAGGTTGAAGGTCTCCCTATCTTCTTCTCCCTCATCTCCTGGACCAAAGTACCCTCTGTGTACAAGACTATCTTGGAATCCTTTCTGTATGTCTTCTCCAAGACATTGTACTCCCCTTCTTTTATCTCCTTCTCCTCTATTACAGGATTAACAAGTAGCCATCCCTTCTCAATTATCCTCTCTGGCACCTCCATCTCCTTTTTTATCCCAATCTCAGGAATCTCCACAAGGATCTTTGAATACAGTATCTTCGCGGGGGCCATTTGGGATGCTATGAACCTCCTGAATATTAATTCATAAAGGGCTATGTGATCCCTCCCAACGTTTTGATAGACTTCCTCTGATATCAATTCCAGCAACCTCCTAACATCTATAGGTCTTGTTGGTCTTATGCACTCATGTGCACCACCCTTTCCCCAAGGTCTTCCCTTGTAGTACTCTTCCCCAAAGTTCTCCGAGATGTACCTCTTCGCTATCCCCATTCCCTCAGGAGATACCCTTATGGAATCCGTCCTGTGGTAGGTTATCAAACCCATTTCGAAGAGGTCTTGGGCAACCTGCATAGTCTTTGAGGCCCCCCATCTGAGAATTCTTGATGCCTCTGATATCATGGACTGCGTCTCGAAGGGGGGGAGTGGATTCTGCTCCTTTTCATACCTTTCCAGGATTTTCACCCTAACCTTCCTTATCTTTTCCAATACTTTCTGTGCTTCCTCCTCATCTTTGACCTCTGGGAGAGCAAACTCTAGCTCCAGATCTCCAAACTTTACAGTGAAGAAGTAGTGGAGATCCTTTATCCTGTTGTCATACCTATCTATTATCCATTTTAAAACTGGTGTTTGGACCCTTCCAGCCGAGAGATTCCTGTTCTTGAACTCCTCCCAAAGCCTTTGAGAAAGGGTAAATCCAATCCACCTATCCTCAATCCTTCTGACGATTTGGGCTTCGACAAGGTTTAAATCAATATCCCTTGGATTCTCAAGAGCTTTTAATATAGCTCTCTCTGTTACCTCATGAAATTCAGCCCTTTTTATGTTTTTGAC
>CAZUOK010000002.1:0-22734 GCA_964622145.1 Candidatus Woesearchaeota archaeon
ATCTATCACCATTGCAGACTTCCTCTTTTGCTTCAAGAACCTCCTCAATACCTTCGCCAGTGAAACCCTCTGCTCAACATCCAGGTAGGCACTTGGCTCATCAAGCAAATAGAGGTCTGCATCCCTCAAGAGACAGCTAGCTATGGCAACCCTTTGGAGCTCTCCCCCAGATAATTCTGAAAGCCTCCTGTTGTAAAGCTCATCTATTTCCAAGGGTTTCACAACGTTACTCCTAAACCACTCGGAATTTGGATTTCCAATCCTCCTCAAGTGCTCAAGGACAATTTCGTCAGATTCTGTCACTATGAATTGGGGCTTATAGGATATCTTCACATTTCTCTCAACTTTCCCTCTTGATGGTTTTATCTCCCCAGCCATCACCCTAGCAAAGGTTGTCTTCCCTATCCCATTTGGTCCAAGGATCCCTATTATTTCCCCCTCATGGATCTCCCCTCCAAGGCTTTTCAACCTAAATCCATCCAAATCAACCTCAAATTCTCCCCAAGAGAACAGAACCTCTTCTGATACCTTCCTCTCAACAGGCTTCTCTTCAAACACAATCCTTTCTTCTCTAAACCTTATGTTTTCATCCCTGAGATATCCATCGAGGTAGTCGTTTATCCCATTTCTAACACCCCTTATATTCGAAACAACACCATAAGCTCCCTTTTCCCCGTAGAATATATGGATGTAATCGGAGAGGAGGTCTAGGATAAGTAAATCGTGCTCTACAACCATTACCGCTTTTTCCTCACTTACACTTTCCCTTATCACCTTTGCAACCCTTATTCTTTCCCTAACATCCAAATAACTGCAGGGCTCATCCAAGAATAACAGATCGTAATCCTTTGATAGTGCTATTGCGATGGCCAACTTCTGGAGTTCCCCTCCAGAAAGTTCTTTTATATTCCTTTCAACGATATAATCAACCTCCATAATCTTCAAGTACTCCATTACCTTTTCCCCAAACTCTTTTATAATTTCCTTTACCTTTCCGGAATACCTTCTCGGTATTTGGTCAATGTATTGGGGTTTTAGGGATACTCTTACATCCCCTTTGTAGACCCTCTCAAAATACCTCCTCAGTTCAGAACCCTCAAATCTCTTCAAGACCTTTTCCTTATCACCCTCCTTTTCCCCAAAGTTTGGAACAAGTATTCCTGACAGTATCATAAGGGCGGTCGTCTTCCCAATACCATTCCTCCCAACTATCCCGACAACACTTCCAAACTTTGGCACTGGTAACCTGTAGAGTCTGAAGGAGTTTTCTCCATAAGAGTGGACAAGATCTTTTTCAATTTCTTGGGGAAGTCTAACTATCTTTATAGCCCCGGTAGGACACTTCTTTACACAGATACCACATCCTATACAGAGATCATTGTGAACAAGAGGTTTTTTATCAACAATTTCTATTACATTCCTCCCTGCCTTGTTTGGGGGGCAAAATTTTACACACTGATAATCGCATCTCGGAGCAATACACCTCTTCTTATCTATGATGACCAACCTCATAATCCATCACGTAAAAATGTATAACTCTTCCATAGCGACAAAAATACATTTAAATAGCTTTCTAAGGTCTATGGAGTCATGAAGGACATATTCCTTGGGGCAGCCCTACTCATAGGAACCATCATAGGAGCAGGGGTCTTTAGCCTCCCATACTCCTACAGTCTTTCAGGATTCCCCCTAGGAGTGCTTTCCCTTATCATCGCAGAAATACTCCTGATTATAACATCCCTTCTCCTCGTGGAGATGGGGAGGAAGGGGGAAGAGATCCCTGATATAATCGAAAGGTATTTGGGGAAGTTTGGAAAGTACATGACAAGTCTGAGTTTAATACTTCTAGCAGTTGGGGCAATATCTGCATACAATAGGGGTATTGGAGAGTCTTTTGAAGTCCTTATAGGAATAGATGGGAAAATAATAATGGCTTTTATAGCCTTCTTTGTGGCATTCCTAAGCTACAAGGGGGTAAGGAGTGTTGTTGGGAGTGAGGGTCTACTGGTCGTTTTCCTGATACTTTTCATGGTATTTCTCACTCTAATAGCACTTCCGGACATAAAGGTGGAAAACCTGAAGTACATAAACCCAAGGTATTTCTTTTATGCCCTTGGTGCCTCAATATTTGCGGCATCAGGGTACAGTGCTGTACCCGAACTTTTGAAGATAGAAGATAAGAGGAAGTGTGTTGTTGCTGTCCTTCTAGCACATCTCTTTGTTTTTATACTGTACTTTTCCTTCTCAATGGCGTTTGTTGGAAAATTTGGAAAGTCTGTGAGACAGATAGCTGTGGAGAATCTGGAAGGATACATAAAGGAAATAGGTTTGCTAACAGCAGCGATGGCAATGTTGACATCATACATTTCCTTAGCATTTGTGCTTTACAATGTGTACAAGGACAGTTTGAGAATACCATGGTATTTCAGCATGCTCTTAACATTTGTCCTCCCATACATCATTGCATTCTTCTCTAGGGCAGGATTTGCTGATATTATAAGCATGACGGGAGGTATAGCGATGCCCTTAACGGGATTACTGGTTGGATTGGCCTACTGGAAGCATTCAAAAGATGTCCTTGGAAGGTTCCTTGGAACGGCGGTCTCTGGGATATACATAGTCCTTCTTGTAGAAACCTTTGCAAGGATGATGCTATGAGGGTATTGGCATTTACGGATGTCCATTCAGAAAAGGAGGCTGAGAGGGAGATATTGAAGAAGATGGAGGATGTAGATATAGCCATTTGTGCTGGAGATCTAGCAAACTTTGGGAAGATGGATTGGGAATTCATTGAAGAAATGGATGGATTTGGTATCCCAATATTCTTCGTCCATGGAACCCATGAGGATGAGGAGATCGCCAAGAAGATAGATGATTACAGGAATTGGCACTGGGTACACAACGATATCTTCGAATTCAATGGGTTAAAAATATCTGGATATGGAGATCTGGAATTCAGGAGGGGAGACAGGGAACTATTGAGACTAATAGACAGGTTGGAGGGGGAGGAAAGGGTCCTTTTTGTTTCCCACATCCCTCCCTTCGGGACATCCTTAGACCTTCTTATTGATAGACATGTTGGGAATGAGCTCTTAACAATTCTAATATACGAAATAAAACCAATACTTTACGTCTGTGGGCACCTCCACGAAAACTTTGGTATGAAGGAGAAGATACTTGAGACTCTGATCATAAATCCTGGCCCTTATGGAGAGGTGATAGAGATTTGATAGAGATATTCATACTTGGAACCTCAAGCTCATTTCCAACGGAGAAGAGGGCCCATCCATGTATACTTTTGAGATATGAGGGAAATTACTTCCTGTTTGATGCTGGGGAGGGGGCACAGTTACAGTTAAGGAAGGTGGGGATAAGCCCTCTAAGGATAGACAACATCTTCATCACCCACTGGCACGGTGACCACGTCCTTGGATTACCAGGTCTTATACAGTCTATGAGCATGAACGGAAGGGAAAAGGATTTGAACATATGGGGTCCCGCCGGGACGAGCAAGTATGTATACCATATCTTGAGATGTTGTTCTTTTGGATTGAGATTTAGGATAAATGTCCATGAAATAGGTGAATTGGAACATCCTGAGGAGATATTCAAAGGGGAAGACTTTGGGATATGGGCGGTCTCTGTATTCCACGACATCCCTGCTTTGGCTTATTCCTTCCAAACAAGCCCTTACAGAAAGATAAATGTGGAATATCTGAGGAAATTTGGTCTTGAGAGACATCCAATCTTGAAAAAATTGCAGAGAGGGGAGAAAATTGTTTGGAAAGGTATTGAGATAACCCCTGAGGAGGCCACAATACTCGTTCCGGGCAGGAAGTTCGTTTACTCTGGAGACACGAAGTACTGTGAAAGCATTGTTGAAATATCGAAGGGTGCAGATGTATTACTAATTGAGAGCACATACCTTTCAAAGGACAAGGAACTGAGTGAGGAGAGATATCATCTAACAGCTAGGGAGGCTGGAAGGATTGGTAAAGAAGCTGGTGTTAGATTGCTCGTCTTAACCCACTTTTCCCAGAGATACACAGATGTAAAAGATCTTGTTGTTGAGGCAAAGGAAGAGTTTGAGAACGTCATACCCGCGGAGGATTTCATGAAAATAGTTATAAAGAGAAATGGGGAAATAAAGATAGAAAGGGTGGAAAATTGATGATAGATAGGATTGTTGAGTTCATAAATTGGATGAAGAAGAAGGATAAATTTCTTCTCTTCTCCCATTCTGATGCGGATGGCGTACTATCTTCCTACATAATATCAAAGATGCTTGAAAGCCTTGGGAAAGAGTATAATGTGATATTCTCATCAGTATCAAGGAAGAGGGAAAATATGGAAGGAGTTTCTGAGGAAAATGTAATAGTGCTTGACCTTACAATGGATGGGGTCGAAGACATCCTTTGCAAAAAGGATTTTTGGATCATTGATCACCACAAACCTTTAGAAATAAAGAACTCCATAAACGTGTTCCAAAACAGTGGAGGTATTGGAAGTGCCTCAACGATCTGTTTTCTCATAGCGAAGATATTTGAAGGAATACACCAGAGAAAGGTTGTGGACAATAAGATAGGGGTCCTCGCTGCGATATCTGATGGTAATCTTATAGATTGCCTTCCTATCCTCAGGATGACCATTCCACAAGACGAATTGGAAGTTTACATTGGTAGGGGGGTCCTCTTTGGTATATTCTCAATATACTCAACACTCTTCGACTGGATAGGGACAGATCCAATAAAAGCAAAGGAATTCTATGAATCCTTAAAGAGAAATGATTGTGGAGATTCCATAACAATGCTTGTAAAGACATTGGAGGACCTCCAATTTGAGAGGGCAATAGAGCAGAATGTAAAGATATTGAAAAAGGGCTTGAGATACCTTGAGACAAGAAGATCAAACAAGATATTTGAAAATGATAGAATGGTGGTGTACAAGATAAGGAAGAGAGATTCTTTCCTGTCCAGGTTTATAGTAGACTTTATAAGGAATGTTATGCCAGAAAAGGAGGTTGTTGGTGTCCTCTCAGAATCCGAAAATTATTGTACAATGTCCTTGAGGTCAAACAAGATAAATCTTTTAGAAAGGATAAAGGGGATTGAGAATCTTTGTAAAAGCTTCGGTGGTCACAGCAAGGCTGTTGGACTGACATTTGAGAAGGAAAAAATGAGAGAAATATTGAATAAAATAGGTGATATGATTTGATAAGGATTGATGGGAGCTATGGGGAAGGGGGAGGACAGATCTTGAGAAGTACAATAGCCCTTTCCTGTATAACGGGGAATCCTGTTGAAATCTTCAATATAAGGGCAAAGAGGAAAAATCCTGGGCTAAGACCACAACATTTGACGGGAATACTTGCAGCGAAAGAGATAACAAATGGGAAGGTTGAGGGGGTGAGGGTTGGTTCTAGAAGAATAGTCTTCGTACCTGGAAGGATCAAGGGGGGAAGGTACAGGTTTGACATTGGAACAGCAGGGTCCGTAACACTTTTGTTGCAAACAATTCTTCCTATAATGCTTCTCTCCGGGAAGGAGTTTGAGGTGGAAGTAATAGGGGGGACGGATGTAAAGTGGTCTCCCCAAATAGATTATTACAGGTTTGTGTACGCTGAAATACTTAGGAAGATTGGATTTAAAATCGAAATAGATCTTGTTAGAAGGGGTTACTATCCAAGAGGGGGTGGTAAGGTTGTTGTTAGGATCCCAAGACAGGATTTTAAAAAGAAAAGAATAGAGTTTGTTGAAAGAGGAAATCTTTTGAAGGTACTTGGGATAGTCCATTCCTCTTTTGATTTAAAGGGTAGGAAGGTCTGCGAAAGAATTGTGAAGGGTGCAAAGGAGGTTATAGATTTTGAGGAAAGGATAGAGTATTGCAGGACTTATTCCACAGGCTGTGGAATCACCCTGGTAGCAAAATCTGAGAATACAGTGGTTGGGGCGGATTTCCTTTGTGAGAAAAGTGTTCCTGCTGAGGAGATAGGGAGGAGGTGTGCTGAGGAGTTGAGGAGGGAAATGGAGTATCCAATTGATAAACACATGGCAGACCATCTAGTCCTCTGGCTCTCCCTTTTTGGAGGAAAATTCAGGACATCAGAAATAACGGAACACACAAGGACAAACATCTGGGTCTGTGAGCAAATGCTTGGGGTGAGCTTTGAAATAGGGGATAACGAGATATCTGTGGAATCGGGATATCTATAATCTCCACAACTTCAATGCTTCCTCCTCTGTAAAGTGCAATTTCCTTGCAGGGAAGACAATGCAGTGGGGAGGTCCTCCAAAATCTATTTCCAAAAGCTCTTTAATCTTTCCGTAAACAATCTTCCTATCCTCCATCCCGAGCCTCGCACATCCAAGGACCATAGAATTTTCATTTATTATCCCCTCCCCAACCTCCTCCTCAATCTCTAGCAATCTTTTCAATCCTTCCCGAACATCTATGAATCTCCCATTTTTTGGATCAAGATCTAAAAGTATCAGTGTGTGCGCGTTTATCGAAAGGTTTTCTCTTATTATTTCGTATGGAGTCCTTGAGTGATGAAAGCTTATGCTTGCAATCTTCCCAAACTTGTACACGTGAAGTCCTGTCTCAAGGACGAGGTCTAGTATTGAGGGAGAATGTATGAATTCCACTCTAACACCTTTCCTCCTCCCTTCTATGAAATAGTAAAAGTGGGTGGTTGCGACGAGGGGGTTCCCAAGGGTTATTATCACAACATCTTTTTCCTTAGCCATCTTAATTATTTCCTCCATTCTGTTCTCTAAAAATCCTCTATCAACTTCCCTGAATTTTTTTCTAAACCTATCCAGTCCTGGCAGGTAGTTTGTGTATCCTTCTAAGTAAACCACATCCGCCCTCTCAACCCTCTCAACAGCCCTCTTTGTTATGTCCCCCTCTGTTGGACCAACACCCACAAAGGTCAGCATAACCTTTATTTACCAACCACAAGGATAAAAAGTTCATGGAAGAAATACTTGAAAAGATTCTGAGCTTGTTGAAGGAAGGGGGGAAGAAGATAGTAATTTATGGGGAGCCAGGTTCTGGAAGGAGTTACCTTATAGAAAGAATAACAAAAGAAGTGAGTGACAAGAAGATAAAAATTGTATCTCCTTCTTTAAAGGGGATAATGGAGGCTATGAATTCAATCAAAGATTACGATATATTTGTTATTGATGATGTAGATCTGATATTAAACTCTGATGTTGAGGTTGGGCTCAAAGAGCTCTTTAAGAAGATTGAAGAAAATGGAAAGAGCCTTGTTGTTGTCTGTGAAAAGCAGAACCTGAATTCTTTGAAGTCTATCTTAAGGTTTGATGCGGAGTTTGAAGTGAAGATATCATTTGATAGGATGAAAGACATACTTGAGAAGTTTTGGGGAGATTACATGAAGTATTTCTCGGAGAAGGACCTGAAAAAGATATACGAGAACAGTGGTGGTAACATAAAGCTTGCCCACATGATAGCCCACATAATATGGAGAGAAAAGAGAAGATCATTTCTTTAGTCTTGGAATCCTTATGTATTTCCCACACTTCTCGCACCTAAATCCAAAGGGTCTCCTCCACTCCTTCTGAAGTTCCCCCTCAAAACCACAATTTGGACACTTGTACTTCACATTTGCAATCTTTTCTCCCTTAAACACCCAAACTTTTGCATACCCCTTCTTTATATTCCCTTCATAAAATGTCCTGTTTGTGTAGTAATCCAACTCCTCTATGGACTTTGGTTCTCTGAGCATGAGGTCTGGAAGGTAAGACTCCCTAATAAAGGTTACCTAGATGTATAGGAATCTCTCAACCCTCTCTACAAGACCTCTCTTGTATAGATATCCTATGAATGCACATATGAATGCATCTCTCCTATCCTTTTCTTTTATATCCACAATTATCTTCTTTGACAGACTTCCCGGATGGGTTTCAAAGACATCTATTCCTTTTTCCTCAAGAAATTCCTTTATTTTCATCGCCTTTTCACAGAGCTCTCTCATACTTTTCATGCTTAAAGGTAAAAATCTGAATCCCTTCCTCATAAGCTCCCTCTCAAATTTTCTAAAAGGTATTTCAAGAGAAAGGGGGGCGTCCAAGACGACAATACTTGGTGAGAAATCCAGGATATCCCTCCCCTCCTCGGAGGATTCCAAGAAGATTGCCTTGATACCATCAAAGATACATATCACTGAAGGCCTCTTGAGATGAAGGTCTACCCCAACCATCACAGTTCTAAGTGCTCCAAAAGTCTTTATAAAGGAAATCCGTTGGAGGTGGATACGTGAAGGCGATAGAATTCGACAACGTCACCATGGTGTACAAGAGCTTTGGGGTGGAGACGGTAGCCCTTGAGGATGTGAACGTTGGGATTGAGGAAGGAGAAATAGTTGGCCTTCTTGGTCCGAATGGTGCCGGAAAAACAACATTCTTGGATCTCATAATAGGATTCTATATACCAACAAGGGGAGAGGTGAGGGTGTTTGGAAAGAACGTTGTGAAGCACCCTGAAGTTGTAAGGAAATACGTCAGAATACCTCTTGCAAGGATATATACTCCAAGGATGAAGGCGATAGAGGTCTTAAAGGCAACCGCAGAGTATTATGGCGTCAGAGATTACAAAGAAGACCTAAACAAATTGATTGAGATATTCGATCTACAAGACCACTTGCACAAGCAATTTCAACAACTTTCAGCTGGAAACAAGAAGAAGATTGAGATAATAGGGGCTCTAATCCAGAAACCAAAAATACTTCTCCTTGATGAAGTAACAAATGGATTAGATGTTCCTACAGTTGAGGAACTTGTGAAGCAGTTGAAAGAAATAAATCATATCTTTGGGACAACCATCGTGTTTGCCTCCCACATTATGGAGCATGTGGAAATGCTTTGTAGGAGGGTTATCATACTGAACAGGAGGATCCTTGCGGATGGTGAGATAAATGAATTGAAGAGGATTGCTGGAGCCAGAGAATACTTGGAACTGAGGCTGAGTGAGGGAATAGAATTAAAGGATCTGAAGATACCATTTGTGGAGGATGTTGTTAAGATTTCAGAGAAGGAATACAGCCTGGTTTGTTTGGACGCCTCTGAAGCACTTGTAAATCTTACGAAGATCCTTGCCCAGAGGGGTCTCTTAAAATACGTTGAGAAGATAGATGTTAAGAAAGTGACTCTGAAGGAGGTGTTTAGCTATTTTGCTAGTAGACGTAAAGAATAGGATATACTTCCTACTAAAATATGAGTGGAGATTAATCCTTTACTTCTTCTTCGTATCCTACTTCTTCCAAATCCTCTACTTAATCTTCCAAGGAAACTTCGTAAGACTTGTCGAATACAAAGGGTATAAGGTAAATTACTTGAAGTTTCTCTTCGTATCAATGATATCAGTACTCTTCTACAAGTACTCCTGGAAGGAATTTTGGAGGAAGAGGATAAAGAGGGAAATGATGTTTGAGATCTTCCTCCTCAGGAGGTTTTCAACCTTGTTAACTAACATCATCCTGGTAACAGTGAATCATATCCTCTTTATTCCTCTCTACCTCTTCCTTGGACTTGAGGTTGGGAAGATACTTCTCCTCATCTTGGTTTCGCTCTCCTTCCTCCTGCATGGTGTCCTACTATCCATCTTTGTCCTCTCCCTTTCCCTGATAATAAAGGGGAGTGATTTGAGACCTATAACAATGCTTTTATCAGATGTTATAGGTGTGCTTCTCCCAATATCGTATTCTGTGTTCCAGATCATCCCAAAGGAATTTGAGTTTCTCTTATACCTCTTTCCACCATCCTTCATGTTAGAAGGGATAAGGGAACTAATCCTCTTCGGGAACAATGCGATCTTCTTGAGGAATTTCATCAGGTATATTATCTCAACAGTTCCCTTTGGGTTTTTTGTCAAGAAGTTTTTCGACATTTCTTTTGAAAAGTCAAGAAGGAGTGGTTTGATATGCTTGGAGTGAGACAGGTCTTTCTGAATGTAAAGTGTCACATAAAATATCGCTTGTTAAGGTACAAGATGGAATCTCTGTACTTCTTCCTCTTTCTTCCATTTTTTATTGTACTTAGGCAATATCTCCTTGGGAGCTTTGTGAAACACATAACATTTTTAGGGAAGGAGATGAATTATTTCAACTTCCTCCTAGTATCTTTGGCTATCTCTTTCTCATTCTTTGGGGTATTCTTTCAGGTCCATTATAGGAAGATATCAAGGCAAACACTTTTTGATGATAATATCTTAGTTTCCCCAATTTCTGGAATGATAATCTCTATAATTAGAAGGTTTATGAGATCCTACGTCCTCCTAACTCTTATCCTACTATTTTTGGACTTATCGCCCTTTGAAATCCTCTTTCTATTCCTTCTACCCTTTGTAAGTATATACTACGCAATACCCCTTATCTTCCTTTTCTACACTCTTAGAATGAGATTCAAGAAGGAATCCATTATCCTTGAAGACTTTTACAACAGAGTTCTGGAAATATTCTTTCCGGTATCTTTTTCCTTCTTATCATTCCTTCCAAAGGATCTTTGGATATTCTTATCATTTTTCCCTTTCATACAGGTGTTTGAATTTTCGAGGATGCTCTTTGTATTCGGGGAATACGATCTCTTTCTGAAGTCACTGATTGCATCAGCAATTTCAAACACCTTTTATATCTTTCTTTCAAAGAGGATCTTTGAGGTGGAATTTGAGAAGGCAAGGAGGTATGGTTGGTTGGAGCTGGAGTGAGCTGTTAAACTTTACTTTGAAAGATCTCTTCCTTGACCTAAAATACGATGTAAAATATCACAAGACAACAATACTCATCTGGTTCTTCCTCCTGGGAATATCAATGGGAATATACTTCCTATTCCAAGGGAATTTTGTTGGGAAGGTTAGGTTTCTCGGAAGGTATGTGGACTATGCTTCTTTTCTTCTAATAGTTTGGTTCACAACAAATGCGATAGGAGATGTTATATACTCTTGCAGATCGGTCTCCATCCAAAGGGAGGACTACTTTACCCATCCCCTTGTCCCAATGTTCAGGTCTATGCTTTGGAATGGACTTGCCCACATATCGAGGGTCATGAATTCGATAATTCTCTTCGTCCTGTTCGGGATCCTAGGATTAAATCTCATATACCTTCCGATCCTGATATTTTCATACTTCTATGTCCTCTTCCTATCCCTCCCCTACCTCTTTCTAATATACTCTCTCGGGATGAGGGTGAGGGGCAAGGACTTCAACACCCTTGTAAATGTGTTTGGAGAATTACTTTACACATTCTTCCCCTTATCTTATTCCTTCATAGAACTCTTCACAAACTTTGGGATAGACGTCAGGATCCTGTTCCTTTTCCCAACAATCATATACACGGAAGCTTTGAGGATGCTTTACTTCTTTGGAGATTGGGCATTCTTCATAAAGATCCTGGCGATAACCTTCCTGGAAAACTTTTCATTCTTGTTGCTTTCAATAAACCTATTCAAAAAGAGCTTTGAGCTAGGCAGAAGGCTTGGATTGGTGAGCCTGGAATGATTTGGACAGAAATGAAATACAGGATATTGTCTGAGAGAAAGTACAGGATATCCTTTCTTGTGAGTGTCATAATCTTTCCTCTTTTTAATTTAATCAATTACTTCTTCAGTGGAGAGTTTGTCAGAAAAGTTTTTTACTTCGAAAGGAGCCTTAGCTACTTCATCTTCCTTATCGTCTCATCCGCGATCGTCCTCAGCTTTAAGGATTTTATAAGAGGGTTAGGGGACAGAGTACTCCTGAAGAGGGAGGAGTGGCTAGACTTTCTTATGTTTGGAAAAGTGTTTTACATGTTAAAGAAAAACCTTGTTAAGACCTTTATCGAAGTGTTTGAGAACATCTTGGAATTTCTCCCAGCCTTCATAATATTTCCGAGATCCTTACTGTTTTTACTATCCTTTCCCCTTGCCATCTTATCTTCCTTCCCAATCTATCTGATTTTCCTCTCAATTGCCCTGTTTTGGAAGAGGAGGGATGCTGGAGAGGTTTTCTATCAAATAATGATCCCCTTTATCTCTCTCCTCCTTCCAACAACATACTCCATCCTCGTGATATTCAGAGGATCGGAGAGATTCTTTTATCTAATTCCGTTTGCAAGCCTCTACGAAATAATAAGGAAATTCATATTTCTAGGGGTCTTTGATACGGATGGATTCCTGATATCAATATTTTCCTGTTCTTTCTGGTGGACCTTTTCACTGATCCTCTTTCAGAAAGCCCTAGAACACTCCAGAAAAACAGGGAAGATAAGACTCTACTGATCTCTTTCCCATATCTCAATTTCCTTCCCCATCATATCCATGAGGAAGTGGAGAATAATTATACACTGGGATGTGAAGTAGGTGATGTCTCCCAAAGATATTACATCATCTACTTTTTTCCTGGCAAATTTAACCAAATCCTTTGGTAATCCGATATGATCTCCCAAAATAAACATAGGATTTTCCTCTATCTCAACCTCCCATATGGGCTTCCCCCTCTTGTCCAAAAGATACATCGGACCTTCCTCAGATTCCAGCACATCTTCAAAGGATTCCTTGTCAACAAATACCCCAGGCAATGCCTCAATCCTTCTCTTCCTCTTCTCATACTTCCAAAGAGCTATTCTTATTAACTCAGAAATATCTTTCTTAGAGAAAGGGGTCTCAGGATTTGAAACAATCTCTATGTGCTTTGGAGGATCTCTTGGACCATTCAGTATCAAATGCAATTTCACATTGCCTCTCATTGCATTTGAAACGAAGAAGGAGTGTATGACAACATTTGAAACTATGTCCATCCTCCCAGCCTTCATTGGATCTTTCCAAAAAGGATCTGACCTTGCCTCGTTGAAAAACACAATAAATCTTCTCACAAATTGGGAGATATTCTAAGGAAATATAAAGCTAATGGAGGAGGATTTGGATTATGTCCCCATCCTTTAACATGTATTCCTTCCCAACAATCCTGTTTTCCTTTACATTTATTGCCTTGACAAACCTCTCTGCAATATCACTATGAATCTTCCTTGCAAGATCAAGAACTGTCGAACCTTTTGGCATTAGGAAGCAGTCCGGAAGGATATTCCCCTCTTTGTCCGTCATTTTCTGTGAAGCTACAGGAAAAACTGCTACATATCCCAACACCTCAAAGACAAGCTTTTCTAGGACTTGTTGTACCCCAGTACTTCCATATACTTTCAATATCCTTTCCTCTATAAATTCTAGGGCCTTTTTCTCCCTTCCATCAATATTTCCTTTTATTTTAAATTCAGATTCTCCAGGAATATACTCTATTTTTCCTTCCGCGGAAAGTCTCTTTAGAATGAGCTCAGCATACGCTGAGACGGGAACAACATTTTCATACCTTTCCATTAGTCTCTTCAAATTCCTCTCAGAACCCTCAACATCCACCTTGTTTGCAGCTATAACAATTGGCTTTCCCCTCTCAACTACCACCCTAGAAAATCTTAATTTCTCCTCCCTTCCCCAACTCTCAGGCTCTCCAATCTCTTTTATCCCATCCAAGATTATATCCTTGTTTATTTGCAGTCCTGAAAAGAGTCTTACAATCTCATCTTCCAAAGACACCTTTGGATCCCTTGACCTCTTTACCATCTTATCCCAGTTCCTCTCCAATATCCCAAGGATCCAATAGATTAATTCTTCCTTCAACCACTCAACATCCTTTAAAGGATTGTACTTTCCAGGTCCAACGTAATTTCCCTCCTCATCAGTAGATCCTGAACAATCTACAACCAATATTATCCCATCCGCCTTCCTCAAGTCGTCCAGGAACTTGTTCCCAAGACCTTTACCCTTGTGAGCTCCTGGGACAAGACCAGCAACATCCAAGAGTTTAACAGGAACAAACCTGTATTTTCCCAATAAGAATCCCCTCCTAGGGTTTGGTTTCAGTCCCATTTCCAGTCCAGGATCCCTAACTCTGACGTATCCAAACCCCTCATTTGGTTCTATTGTTGTGAATGGTCTGTTGGATATCTCAACACTTATAGATGTTAACGCTGAAAAGAGGGTTGATTTCCCGACGTTCGGTTTGCCAACGATTCCAATTACTACCATAAACCTCACTAAAAGAGCTTTCCAAGTTCTTTCAAAACTTGTTCCTCTTTTACCTTTGCATAATATCTCTCCGTTGTTGCAGTAAGGGAGTGTCCAAGCTGCTTGCTGATATATTCTAGGGGAACCCTACACATAAGTGCTTTTGCCCCCCAATTTGATCTCAGATCGTGGAACCTGAATTTTATCCCCGTCCTTTTCGAAATCCTGTATATGGTCTGCTGGATCCTCATTCTAAGCCTTCTTCTCTCATCCTCATCCCCAAATATATAACCTTCCTTGTTCTTTATGAACTCCCTTATGAACCCAACACCCTCCTCGTTTATCCTTTTGACAGTTTCACTGAGTTCCTCCCCCGTTATGAAATCCCTGTGTGGTATTCCTACCAGTGATATTCTTTCTTTAAATCCCTTACCAGCCCTTATCACAATGTACAAATTTCCATTTCTCTCAAAGAAGTCCTCTCTTCTCAAGTTCAGAACTTCCCTCAACCTAGCTCCTGTTAGCATGGCTATCAGGCAAGCAATAAATACCTTCTTATCTTTCTTTTTCAACTCATTGTATATTATACTGAGCTCCTCATCACTGAACTCCCTTGGAACCTTCTCCTTCTTTGTCCTTGGAAAGATTCTTTTCAGAACTCTTGGAGGGAGTTCTTTGAAAGGATTTCTTATCCCGTATGTTTCTAGAAATTCATAAAAAGCCTTTACAAGGTCAAGTATCATCCTCATAGCCTTCGGCTCAAATTTCTTTCCTTTCCTATTCTTCTGATTCTCTAACCAAGCCCTAAATTCAAGGATATCAGCCTTTGAAAGATTTCTAAAATCTTTCCCTTTTTCCTCAACAAATTTCTTGAACCATTTGAAGAGATATCTCATATTTTTCCTTGATTCCTCTACTTGGTAGTTTATCAGCAAGAATTCCTCAAACAACTCATCCAACATCAGCATCACCGGCGTTCATCATCGAATCAGTACAGAGCGGTCTCATCAACAAGATTGTTAAGAGAGACTTCCTTTATAAAATTGCCTTCTCAATCTTCCTAAAGAAGGAGAACAACCACCTCACTTCGTCCTCCCTTATCCCCGCCCTTGAAAGGACGGTCTTTAGAACAAAGCAAATTTCCTTGTTCTCCCTCTCCCTTCTCTCCGGAAGTCTTTCACATATCATCTCAATCAACCCAAAAAGCTTTCTAATTTCAATTTCCTTCGCAAGTTCTCTCTTTATCTTCACCTTCCTCTTGAAGAATTCGTACAAGTATATCCCCACAGCATGGGAGAGATTTAGTATGGGATAATCTTCTGATGTGGGTATCCAGGATACAACATCCCCCAAGAGTATCTCCTCGTTTGTTAGGCCTATGCTTTCCCTTCCAAACACAAGCCCAATATTCTTGTCAAAGAACCTCTCAGCAACCTCTTCGCAAGTTAGAAAATCCTTTCTAAACATCCAGTCAGACTTTATTTTACCTGTTGTCATTATAAGATAATCAACTTCCTTCTTTATTTCTTCCAAAGAATCTATTATCCTTGCATTTTCAAGGACATCCCTTCCATGCTTTGACCTAGCAATGGCTTCAGAGCAGAATGGATCACACTTCGGATTTACAAGCACAAGTTCCCTGAATCCAAAGTTCTTCATTATCCTCGCGACAGCCCCAACATTCCCTGGATTTTCGGGCTCAACAAGTATTACCTTCATTCCTTCAACCTCTCCTCCTTTTTCTTTCTCCTTTTTTTGTACTTTTTTATTGTCTTGTTTCCCTTGAACTTTATCTTCAATCTCTTCGCAACGTTTTGCATGGAAAAGTCATCCGTCAAGAGCACCGCCCTTCTTTCGAGTGCGAGAGCAAGGACTTCTATATCCACATCTGAAAGTTTGTCGAGATATCCAATCTTTTCAGCCTCCTTTTTCACTTTCTCAATGTACTTCTCCTTCGGCTCCAAAACCTCAAAACCCCAGAGTTCAAGCTTCAATCTAACTATAGGACTCTTTATTTCCTCAAGGACGGATGGAGGTATAATCACTTTCCTCTCAAATATCTTTGGGTGATGAATGATGAAGGATGTGTCTGCTACGTATTCCATAACACTTATGTTTCATCATTAAGATTAAGAAAGTTATGGAAATACTCTCTGTGATATCCTTTCTGTTATTCTATAGGAGAAGGGTGTATTCAAACGTGCCTCCAGAAGCTCTCTTAATATCCTTTTTACCCTTTGTCTCCTGTTACTTCAGATCCTTCCTTATTTTCTCCCTCTCTCCAATCCTATACCTCCTTTCTGAAAGAAAGGAACTATTTTACAGTTCCCTTCTCTTTCTCTCAACATCTCTTTTCTTTTTATCCCTGTCAGAAGAGATCTTTCCCCTCCTACCCTTCTCAAATCTATCCGTAACGTACGGACTCAAGGAAGAAGTTCACATCCTAATATCTTCCATATTCCTTTACCTATCCCTTGGGGAAAAGAAGTTCTTTTTGGATGAAAGGATCTCTTTAATCCCTTTAGTCCTCCTAATACCCCCCTTCTTCCTGACAAAGAAGACTTTTATGGAGCCGGAGTACTTCTATGAAAACGTCCTTGGAAACTTCACTTACTCTTGTGTCCATGGGGAGGTAAGGTATTCAAGGCTTGTGAGGGTTGGGGATAAAGAATACCATTTACTGGCTGTTTGCAAAGAAAGATGTGTCTATGTGTATTCTGATAGGAACAGGGAGGGGGAGGTTTACCTCTGTGGGTACATCCTTTATAGAAAAGGAAAGGTTTATTTTAGATATCCTAAGTGGACTACATGTGAAGCTGGTTGCTGACATACTGAATGAGATTGATGATATCTTCTTCTCGTCGATTCTTATGGGAATTCTGATGTCCGTTACAGTATATGGATTTGACTATTCTCTCTTCTTCAGATTTTTCTTGTTCTTCTTCATCTATCTCCTGGTAAAGATTGTCTTCTTGAAGGAAATGGCAAGGATCCTTTACTACGATCATGTTGAATTCTATGCACTGAGAAGACCTGAGAAGATTGAGGTTGAAACACCTTCCCAAGCCCTTATCATTGGTATATCAAAGTATCTATCTGCTGCACCCTCCCTCTTTTTTACCTTCCTATCCCTCATAACATTTGGAAGGTTGAAGATCCCCCTCTATGGAACCCTTGATATAAAGGTTAGCTTTAGTAATGTAAAGGGAGGAAGGAGGCAAGCAAGCGAGAAGTGTACCATATCCCTTCTCTCCATTCTCTTCGATATATTCTTTGCACTTTTCCTTTATCTCATAGGATCCGATATATATTACGTCCCGATACTGACATCCACAGCAATACTTATACCATACTTTTCAACGGAAGGATCAAATCTATTTATATGGAAGAGATGGACATGGTTGTCAGTTTTTTCTCTACAATTTCTTTCAAGCTTGTCCAAGAACATCATATTTTCAGTATTTTCTCTCTTCCTAATCCTCTTCTCCATTTGGGTTGGCAGGAAGACATGAGCAAAATATTTATAATCCTGACTCTTTAGTCTGAAAGCATAAAGGATTTGTAGGGTGGTTTACCTTGCCAGAGGTGGAGGGAAGGATTGAAGGGAAGGACTTGAGGGGAAGGAAGGTTGTCAGTAAGACAGGGAAGTACTTTGGTGTTGTAAAGGATATCTTGTTTGATCCAAAGAGTGGAGAGATCCTCTATATAGTCCTTGGGGAGCCCTCGAGATATGCCCTTTCCCTTGATCTTGAGAAGAGTGGGAGGGGGGAGTTGTTACTTCCATTTTACGCTGTTGTTGCTATAGGGGATTTTGTTGTGGTTTCTGAGGAGGACATAGTATGATGTGCGATCTTTGCGGTAAAAAGACAAATAAGCTCTATACAGTTATAATTGAGGGGATAAAACTACAGGTTTGTGAGGAATGTGCAAAATATGGGAGAATTGTTGAAGAAAGGGAAAGAGAGGAGAAAGAGGAAAGCATTGGATATAGGGAGGAGGAAGACTTGGAGGAGGATTGGGTTGAGAAGGTAAGGAATGCTATAGAAGAGAGAAGTAAGGGGAGAGAGTTGGAGGAGGTTGCTAAGGAGATTGGGATAAAGAAGAGTCTTCTTAGGGGAATACTTGAGGGAAGAGTAGAGATATCAATAGAGACTGCAAAAAAGATTGAGAAATCTCTTGGGATAAGAATTGTAAGGAAGGAGAGGATTGAAAGTGGAAAAAGGAAGAAGAAAAAGATCGAGGAGCCAATGGTCACCCTTGGAGATATTGTGAAGATAAGGGTTAGGAGTTAGGGATCAAGAATACTTTCTCTTATATCCTTGAACCTCCTCTTATACTCCCTCAGAAAAGATATTATATCATCAGGGTTCTCTATTCCAAAAGACCTCCTTACTATCCTTCCAACAACCCCTCCACTTACAAAGAAAAATGAGGAGAGTTTTGTAAAGTTTCCTGGAAATTCCTTCTTCCTGAATCTTTCATAATCTATTAGCTTCGGGAATCCATTTCCAACAATGATATGTTTTAGTGGCCTATTGAATTCGGGATTTTCATATCCAAGGATGTCGAGGATAATTGCTATTAGAAGGGAAAGCCTTACAACCTTCCTAACATCCTTTTTCCCAGCCTTCTTTATGAATTTGTAGAGGGGAACCCCCCTAATCCTTTCCATTAGAACTCCATTAAGATCTTTGTCGTATCCGTAGAGCCTTGGGACAAATGGAAGCCCTTGAAGTTCTTTTAGTATAAGATATTCTCTCCTTGAAATCTCTTCACTCTTACAAATCTTTATCACAACACTCTCATTTCCGAGGACTATGCTTCTCCATCCCCTCCCAAGAATTTCAACATTTCCGTACTTCTTCTTTGCTAGATGAAGAATATTGCTGCTCCAACTATCACAACTATTTGGTAGAACAGAAGGGCACATACAGCCGCCTCCACCTTCTTTATTTTAAATAGCTCGCTTATTCCTATTATTGAGAGTAAGGTTGACCAGGTGTATATGAGAGAAATGGCAACTGCCGAGAACATCCCCCCAACAACAATTGCCCAACCAAATAGATAGAAGGGATAGAAAGAGTATGTTACCACCTTGAAGGCCTTCTCGCTGGAGTACTTGTTAAAGAGGAAATATATGAGGTATGAAAGAAGGAGGGATAGTCCTATGAGCATGAAGGAGAAAAGAAGTATGGAAAGGTAATACAGAAGTGTGTTCAATGATTTTAGCTTAAGGAAGTATATTACAGCTGCTGCTAGGGAGACCATGAGAAATATTCCTAGGAAATAGTGGAAGAATGTTGTTGCAAGGTCAAACTTCTCAGCCTTCCTGAAGAAGGATTGAGGATCGTATATTAACTCTAGCATGGTGGAGGAGAGGGGGGACTTCTTTTTTAAGATTTTTCCATCAACCAAGAGTAGAAAAAGTAGCACCAGACGAAGAAACAAGGTAGAGGAAAGAAGAATGAGAGGAATGTTATTCCTTTTCTAAAGAAGCCTGTCTTTTCAAAAACTGTTAGTATGTAGTATGGGAGATAGTAGAAGAGAGTTATTAATGAAAGGAAGAAATTTAGAAAAGGATTTTCTCTTATTCCAAAGAATGTCTCAAGAATTGCTGAGATCTGCATGAAATTTATTAATAAGAAGAATTGAATGATCATGAGGTAGACTGTGGAGAGTGTTAAGAATGTTTCCTCTTTTGTCAAAAGGAAGAGGAAGTTAGATATTGTAAATCCTATTGAGAGAAAAAGTGGAAAGATTGTGAGGAGCTCTTTCATTCAACCTCCACCATAATTTTTATTCCAAAATCTTCTATCTCTATTTCTTCTCCTCTTTTTTCAAAAATTATTTCCTCAAAGTTGCAAATTTCCTTTAGTCTCTCCATATTTTTCCTTATTATTTCCATTGTCCTCTCATCCGAATAGAAATATAGCTTTGCCTTTTGATATACCCTTAACCCCTTCTTCTTCCTCATCTCCTGAATTCTCCTACAAATTTCATTGAATATCGCCCTTTCTTTATCAATTTCCTTTGATATTCCTATCTTTCCAAATTTTGTATCCTTTACAAAACACCCTTCAAAGTCTCCTATCCTTATGCCTTCAGCATTCACAAATTCCTTTATTATCCTGTTGAACTCTCCCATATCCCTTTCCAAGACGATGTACTTCAAGGGCCACCTCCACTTTATTCCATTCTCCTCTCTTAAGCTGAGGAATTCAGATATTATTTCTTCAACTTCCTCCATTCTCCTTATCACTTCCTCATCGTATTCTTCAATCTCCGGCCAATCCTCCAGGAACACGCTTTCCTTCTCAAATATTCCTTCTTCTTTTAACATCTTGTAGATCTCTTCACACCTCCTCGGAATCATTGGGGAGAGAACTATTATAAGATCTTTCAACACCTTCTCAAGGACCTCTATTGGTTTTCTATCTCCTTTTTTTACCCTATTCCTTATCAATTTTATGTAAAATCTGCTCAGCTTTTCCACAACAAAATCCCTGAGAAGACTTGCATATCTCTTCATATCGTAATTGTCAAGAGCCTCTGTTATCTCTTTCAAAATCTTCTTGTGAAGTTCAATCATCCACCTGTCTTCAATCCTTTCTTCCTTTCTATTTCCTCCCCTCTTCTTGTAATCAAGATAAAACTTGTAGACGTTTGTGAGGATGTTCAGGAATTGGTGGCCAAACCTCTTTGCATCTCTCAGGATGAAGTTCGTTGTTTCTGATAGGGGTGTTGAGTAGCAGTAGTAAAATCTTAACGCATCCACACCAACTTCCTCTATTGCTTCGTCCGCATACACAACATTTCCAAGGGATTTGCTCATTTTCCTTCCCTTCTCGTCAAGTACCCATCCAACAACAAGACAGTTCTCATATACATTCCTTTCAAACATTATTGATCCTATTACATGGAGGGTGTAAAACCATCCCCTTATTTGGTCTTGTCCTTCGCAAATGCAGTCCACAAACTTGTATTTTTCCCAGATATCATCTGGAACACTTGCAAAGGATGCGCATCCGGAATCAAACCAAACATCGAATATATCAGGAATCCTCCTCATTATTCCCCCACACTTCTTACAGGGGATCTCAACATCAACATATGGTCTATGAAGTTCTTTTATTTTCTTTCCAGAAAGCTCCTCAAGTTCTCTCTTCGATGAGACGACAACCTTTTCCCCACACTTTTCACAAATCCATATTGGAATTGGTATACCCCAATACCTTTGTCTTGAAACGGCCCAGTCCGTTGCATTCGACAACCAGTTCAGGAACTGTACCTTCCTTTCTTTAGGGTAAAACCTTATTTTCTTTGCATACTCAATTAGCTTTTCCTTTATCTTTTCCACATTTATAAACCACTGCTTGCTCAGTCTGAATACTAATGGGGTCTTGCACCTCCAACACACCGGATACCTGTGAACAATGAATTCTTTATGGAGGAGCAGTCCCTTCTCCTCAAGATCCTTCACAATCTCTTCGTTGGCATCTCTGAAATACTTCCCATTGTACTTCCCTGCATTCTCCATAAACCCCTTTTCATCAACTACATTCAGTATTTCCAGTCCATATTTCTCTTTCAATTGGAAGTCCTCCCTACCATGGGCTGGAGCAATGTGAACGAGGCCCGTACCTTCCTCCATATTCACAACATGCTCGTATCCAAACTCCACATCAACATCCTTCTTTGTGAGGGTCTTTGCACCAACCCACCCCTTTAGTATCTTTATCGACATCAAAACCTTGTGTTTTATTCTCTTCTGTTCTTCCGTATCTATTACGGGAAGGTATTCCAGCCCATCCAGCTTCTTCCCTTCAAATTTCTCTATTATTTCATATTTTAGCCCAATTCTGTCCAACTCTGAAAGCCTTTTCTCAGCTATGATATACTTCTCCTCCCCAACCTTTACCTTTACATACATCTCATCTGGATGGACGGCTATTGCAACATTCGCTGGGAGGGTCCAGGGGGTTGTTGTCCAGACCAGAAGATAAGTGTTCTCTTCATCCTTAACAGGAAATTTCACAAATATTGAGTAATCCTTCAAATCTTTGTAAGAATCTGTGACCTCATAGTTTGCAAGGGTTGTTTCACACCTTGGACACCAAAAAACAGGCTTTTCTCCATGATAAACAAGACCTCTCTCAAATGCCCTCTTGAAAGCCATCCAACACTTCTCTATGTATTCATCGTCCAAGGTCTTATACCACTCCTCCAACTCGAACCCTCCGTAAAGCAGATCGTACTTCTTATATGTCTCTATGAAGGAAGGAGCCAACTTAAGTACCCACTTCCTACATTCCTCCGTAAACTTTTCTATTCCCATCTCCTCTATTTCTTTCTTTGAAGTAATTCCAAGGCTTTGCTCCACTTTCACCTCTATGGGAAGACCGTGGGTATCAAATCCGGGTCTGAAGTAAACATCATAACCCCTAAGTATCTTGTACCTTATTATAATGTCCTGATACACGTAATTTCTCATGTTTCCAACATGGAGGATGTTCGTCACGTACGGGGGCCCGTGGAGGTAGAAGAACTTTTTCTTTCCTTTATTCCTTTCCAGCAATTTCTTCACATACTCCTCCATAATTTTCACATAGTCTTATAAAATATTTATAAAAGTTTCAGTCCGTTGGCCGTCTCATCATTCTATCAGGGCTGTAGGCGTTCATC
>CAZUOK010000003.1:0-19145 GCA_964622145.1 Candidatus Woesearchaeota archaeon
GTCCAGAAAAGAACAAACCTTTCTTCCCAAATATCCTAAACGCTACATATCCTAGAAAATTTAATATGCTTATCAGCAACACGTACTTCCATATCTCTCTAAGCTCTAGGATCCCCCAAGGATCCACAGGACCCTCTGGGAGGAGGGGGTAGATGATAAAGGAAAGTATTAGGAATTTTATCAGATCGTACCACTCCTCCTTTTTTATCTTTTCCGTAAATCTGTGTATCTCTATCTTAAAGGAGAGGTAAAGGAGACATATAACGGATAAAAGTAGTGACAATTGCAGGTCGTACCAGGTGAGCATCCCAAGGAAGAATACTATTATAAATGATATGGCGGTTGTTGCAGCCCTGTGGACATAGTATGATACGGAGCTTAGAAGGAATATTCCAAGAGAGGAGATGTAGATAAGATATTCAAATTCTCCTGAGAAGTAAGCGGAAAGGAATCCTATAAGGGACACAAGTGGGAAAGTTCTAACACCCCCAAGTATCCTTCCCTTTCCAGCCCTCTCCCTTTCCATTCCAAGTAGTGTTCCTATTAAAACGGAGAAGAGAACACTCGTGAGAATCTTTGTATCCATATGAAATGTAGCGTAGAAAAATGTTTATAAAAGTTCATCTTTTGTTGAAGAGCATGGCATTAGAGAAGCCATTCGATGCACTGAACCAAGCAAAGGGGAAAAGGGTACTTGTTGAGTTAAAAAATGGAAAGAAGTTTTCAGGAAAACTCTTGGCATTCGATATACACATAAATTTGGTGCTTGAGGACGTTGAGGAGCTTGAGGGGAATGAAGTGAAGAGGAAGTTCAACAAGATATTCATAAGGGGGGATACGATATTGTACGTTGTCCCTTCGGAGTGATCCGCCATGAAGGGGACACCTTCGAAGGGTAAGAAGAACAGGAAGAAGATACACGTTAGATGTAGGAGATGTGGGAGACATTCCTACAACATAAGAAAAGGATATTGCTCCGCTTGTGGATTTGGTAGAAGCTCAAAGATAAGATCTTACTCATGGCAGAATAAGAAGGTCAATGGAAAAAGAATAAAATAATTATCTCTCAACCTTCTTTGGTAAAGGTCTAAGAACTGTTATTGGTAGGACCCCTCTTTCAAACTCCTGTTCAGCTATCTTCACAGCATCAGTTTCATTTGTTTCTATTAGCACTGGGGCCCCAAATGCTATCTGAAGTGCCCTAGCCCCTATAACCCTTGCTATCTCAAACTTCGTAAACCTCTTGGGATCACTCTCCCTTAAGTACCTCATCTTCAATCAACCTCCTAATCTTTGGATATATCTCAAAAGCCTTCCTAACACAGTATTTCACTTCCTCCATTTTCATCCCAAACCTCCCTTCCTTCTGTATCCCATGTATCTTCCCATCACAAACTCCAACCGTGAACAGGGATTCCGCAACTTCCTCTTCCAACTTTATTGGATCAAGGAGTATCTTCCCCCCAATCTTTGCAAATGTTATGTTTATAGGTATCTTCTCTATTGGAATTCTTTGGTCTGTCAACTCCTCATGTATGACCCTTTCTCCATCGTATTTTGGAAATCTCGCATTGTAAAGTGCTGATACAGCTGCTATTGTTGATGTGTCTATGAGATTTCCGTCGTGGTTTAGGACGTAGATATCTATCATTATTCCCCAGACTCTGTTGCCCTCCTCTATGCAAAGCTTCTTCAGATCTATTGCCCCGCTTTCTCTTATCACCTTATCAACAACCCTTGCTATCTCTATCTCATCCTCTCCAGGTGGTCCGGGCTCTGCTTCCTCAAATGAAAAAGGTGCATACTCTACGTTAACAACGAAGTATCCTTCGTCAGGGGTATCTGGGAAGGGTTCCCCGACCTCAAGCTTCACCCCAGCAAGCACTTTTGTGTTCCCCATCCTTACAAGACAGCTCCCTTCAGCATTTTTCACATATCCAACCTTTATCTCTATTTTCCTCAGCTCATCAAACTTCCTCCCATCATATCTCAGCCCACTCTTCAGATATTCTCTTATGTATTCAGGATCCCTCAACTTCATAATTACCACCAGTTATCTCCCTAACCTTCTCAAACAAAATCTTCTTATAGGTTTCCAAGCTTGGAAATTCTTCCAACAATACCTCAAATTCCTCAACATCGATGAGCATCCATCTGTCATCCACCTTTACAAGATCCATCCCCAAGTCTATGTAATAAACGTTGGTCCCGAACATCTCTATAGGAGTATTTAGATTTATATACTCTCCTATTGGGGAACCATCCCTCCTGTAGTAGGAAATCCTGTAGTAAACCTCTCCCTCCTTAATCTCGCTTATCGCATAATCTCCTGGAAGTTTTCTCTTTCTAAGCCCATCGTAGAACCCCAAACTCTTTATTTCCCTATAGCTCCTGACGTATCCATCCTTTCTCTCAAGGACGGTCTCCTCTCTTTCAAATCCTTCGCCTATCAATTTGTCGTGGATAACCCTCAACTTCATCGAAGTATTCTCCCTCTCTAGTACATCAATCCTGTTAGGATCTATCTCCTCAACTATATCCAAAGAGCCGTCCAGACCAAGCTTTCTAATCAAGTGGTGCTTCTTACAGGTTGGGGAAACAGAGCTCCTAATTTCATCTAGTTTCTCATTCCCCTTTTTCGTGAACTTCATCTTCCAGGAGTGATCAAAGAAGAGACTGTCAAGAGACTCCAACTCTTCATACTTTTTTAGACATTCCCTTATATCCTCCATCACTTCCTCCTTTTCCCTCCCTATCGAGAATTTTGTGAAGTAAATACCAAACCCATCAATCTTTATATCCGAAAACTTCTCTTTCTCCTCCTCTGGAAATTCTTTTGAAAAGGAGTTCCTACCATCTTTTATCAAAACAATATATTTTCCAAATATCCTTATGTCCTGTGTTAGCTGGAAGAATCCGTTCTCAAACTTCTTTATTTGGACGAGAGGTCTTTCCGATAACAGAGGTTCATTTAGAATTCCAATAAACTTACCTACTCTTAAAAGGTATCCATTTGTGGTCTTCCCAATAACATCCCCCCTATATATCCTCCCAACAAAGTCCCTTGTGTAAAGGCATTCGATTTCTTCACTTATCCTTTCAACTATTTCTCTTGAGGAGGGCCCTGTAACGCTGACCCAGAGATTGTTGTCGGAGATGTAAGCGTCTATTGGGTATCCTTCCTCAAGACCTGAAAACCTTTCCCTCTGTTTGTCTGAGGGCAAGGAGACCTTGTATCCAAGATCCAACAGAAGCTTTGTCAAAGCGGTTGAATATATACCCCTTACTTTAACCTTCTTCAACAATTACCACCTCATAGTTCTTCCTTATTGCATCCTTCATTCTCCTGTATATCTCTTTACATCCCTTTATCCCCAATTCAACTGCTTTGAAAAAATCATCCTCTTCTATTTCTCCATCCATTTGTAGGAGAACGATTTCATCATCAACAGGATTGTAGGCTATTGGGATGTCTGTTGCTGTTCCAGGGCCATAGTAATCATTTTCTGGGACAAATTTTCCGTAATCTTCCTCCATCTTTGTAAGGTCAAGAACAATCCTTTGACCAACCTTTCCTGCAGCTACAGAAGATATCAGGGACTTCATTGGGATGCCAGCGTCAGCGAGAGCGAGTACAGCTGCATTTGTTGATGCACATCTTGTCCCAGCATCCGCATTTATCACTCTTATATAGACATCTATTACAGATCTTGGAAATTCTTCAAGAAGTACAACACTTTCAAGAGCCTTTTTTATTATCTTTGAAAGTTCTATCGATCTCCTTGATGGACCAGGCTTCTTTCTTTCTGGGACAGAAAACGTTAGCATATCGTATTGTACTCTTAGCAATGCCTTCTTAGGATCTTGTAAATGCTTTGGGTGTAGTATCCTTGGTCCATAAACCCCTGCTATGACGACCGTATTTCCCTGTCTGTAGTAAGCGGATCCATCCGCATTCCCAATAACACCAATCTTTATCTCAATTTCCCTCAGTTCATCATCCTTCCTTCCATCAAACCTCATTTCAAACCACCTTCAAGAAATCTCTTAACCTTCTCCGTCAAACCCCTTATATGGCTTTCCCTTTCTATCATCCTAAGAGCCTCAAAGACTAGCAATTCCTTCTCAGGATCTCCTCTTATCCACACCCATCCATTCTGTCCTATCAGTATCTCACAGTTTGTCAGTCTTTTAATCATGCTTATCATGCTTCCCTTCCTCCCAATTATCCTAGGAACCTTTGATGGAAGTATCTTAACAATTCTACCCCCCTTCAATTTCTTTAGGCCTGGACCCTTCAATGATAATTGTATCATCTTGTTCTTTGGAATGTTTATTATCTTTGCAAAAATGTAATCACCAACATCAAAGTACTTGCTTATATCCTCCCTAAGAACATCCACAAACTCTGAAACAGCCTCTCCGAGTGGAAGGTTTGCGTACCATGGTGCTCCAATGTCAACTATCCAGTTTGCAAATCCGACCTCAACTATTTCCCCTATAACCGTGTCCCCCTTCTCCGGCATGTAGAATCCCTTCAATGGGATGACACTGACCACCTTGTTCTGAACACTTGCAATACCAACAATCTTTGAAAGTATTTCTTCCCCTTTCCTGTAAGTGTTCTTCCCAGCAACGATATCCATCCCTTTCGCCAGGATATCTCCAGGAACAACTATTTCTCTATCCTTTACCATTATCCTACCCATCTTCTACCACCTTTACCTCTCCAGATGTCATCTTTGACAGATTTGATATGAATTCACCACTGATACCGGCAGGTATTTCAACAATACAGAGCAAAGAACCATCCTCCAACCATCTTTCTTTCTCGATCCTAAATTTCTTCAGATACCCATAAACTTTTGGGGAGTATTTTGCAGGGATAATGATCTTTACCTTCTTTTTCTCAAATTTTATTGGGAGTATTGGCCTTATCTTTTCTACAACTTCCTCAACAATCTTCTCAATTGGAAGATTTGGATCTATTCTAACTTTTGCCTTTTCCATTGCATTCTCTATTCTTGATGGGGGTATTGGGAGTTTTGTCCTAGGATCTATTGCGTTCTGGGATATATAATTTATCACAGCCCTTCTCTTCCTTTCTATCAACTCCCTCCTATACTCAGTTGGTACCGGGACCTCCCCTTTTTTCAAAATCACCTTTGCTATCTCAATAGGATCTTCTGTTCCAAAGTACTTTATCAAAAGATCCCTTTTTGCAAGATCCCCCCTCCTAGCATCCTTAAACACTTCCTCAACAACGAGAACCTCCCTAATATCTTTTATCTCTCCCTCTTTCCACTTCCAAGCCTTCACACCATCCACAACAATTTCAAATCTGTGACCATCCTTCTTTATCCAAGCAATCAAATTCCCCATATCTTCTCTACCTCTTCCTGCTTGAGTTTCCTGAATCCTTTTCCCTCCTCAATAACCCCTATCTCCAATCTCTTTAGGTCAAACTTCTCCTTGTTCTTCTCAAAGACCCTTCTTATAACATCAATTCCAAATTTCACTCCCTCCTCAACACTCATATCTTCTCTGTATTCCTTCTCCAATATTTCTATTGCGGTTTCGTTGAACATACCTATTGCTATTGCCTTGTACTCTGTGAACGTCCCAGTTGGTTCGACGAGGAACAACCTCTTGCCAGTTTTATCTATACCCCCTATTATAAGGGCAACACCGAAGGGTCTTGTCCCACCGAATTGGGTGTACAACTGCATTAGGTCTCCAAGCTTTTCTGAAAGTGTCCTAACATCTATCGGTTCATCGTATATCAATCTGTGTCTTTGTGCCTCATCTATTGCAACCTTCATCAATGCTCTTCCATCCCCAGCAACTCCGGAGAAGGTACCTCCTATGAAATCATCTATCTTAAACACCTTTGAACTACCATCTCTAACCTCCAACCTTGAGATCATCACCCTATCCCTTATCAACACGATGCCATCCTTACACCTTATCCCCAAGGATATTGGACCGTTGTTAACAGCCCTTATTGCATATTCTACCTGCAACAGTCTACCGTCAGGACTGAATATTGTTATTGCCCTATCATATCCCATAATTTGGAACTCCATTCCTTCATCACCTTTCTCCCCTTTCTGATGGTTCCGCAAATCCTCAAACTAACAACCCCATCAACAATTGATAAACATGCCAGCACATTATCCTTAAATTCCTTCCTAAAAGAGATCAAACTGAAACCATTTTTTAACTTTAAAAATTTTATCTCACTCCTTATCAAGTTTACCTCACCAAAAATCCTCAAATACTTCTCCAAAAACTCCTTTTCCAAGTCTCTTTTTTCGTTTAGGAGGTCATATATCAGCAAATACCTCCTCTTTATTCTTCTCAATGCAAAGCACCCCCGGAAGAATGCTTTTCTTTCTAACAGAGCATATTTTATAAAGTTCTCTTGGATTATCTTCCATTACCTTATCAGGGTCGTCAATCCCAACAAATCTTAGGAAAGAATAAAGAGTTTCTTTGCTCTTCAATTCTGACAGCGAGCTTGAGAATGAAGAGAATATTACCTTTACCTTCTTTCCAAAGAATTCAAGGAAATCCATGATATACGATATTTCCCTCCCAGGATCTCTGATAACATCCCTCATCGAAAACACAGCAAATATCTTGTTTTCCTTCATAAACTTGAGAACTTTCTTGTCGATAGGAGGTCTCACAACAAAATCTATAAGACCTTCCCTACAAATCTTTATCAAATCGCTCCTGGATCTCCACCTGTACCCAAAGAACAATACTTTCCTGTAATTTCTGACAAATATCCTCCTAACCTTGGCAGCACTACCACCTTCTATAATCATCCCATCCCCACCCTTCCCGAAGAAGAAATATCTCTCTATCCCAAATATCTCCAATATCTTTTCACTTGGCTTGAAGAAGAGCACTAGATCTATCATGGGGAGGGATTGGAAACTCTTATAAATAAACCTTGCCCAAGGAAGTCTCATGATAGAGATTGCAAGATCAAGATTATTTGACAGGGTATTTGTCTGTATGAAATGCAATGCTAGGATAAGGGCAGATCCTGCCAAAGTTAGGGCTGGGAAAGTGAAGTGTAGGAGATGCGGATCAAGGAGGCTAAGACCTAAGAAATTAGGGAAAGGGGTTTAGAAGTTTTGCATTAAACTTTCTCTTCACATATTCGAAGTATTCTTTGAAGTTTCTAAGCCATCTCTTGACATCTTCAAGATTTTCGGATATCTTTTCAAACTTCTCAAGACATTCTTCCATCTTTTCAACTTCCTTCTCAATTCTCTTTATCTTGTTCTTTATCATTATTATCTTACCGTATATCGTTATCTCAGGCTGGGTTATTATCATTTTGTAAGGAATTTCGAGCTCGTCTATCATTCTTTCAATTTCTCTTAGAGTCTTCTCCATCTCCTTCGGATCCACAATTTCCTGCAGACAAAAATTTATATATAAGATTATCGGAAGCAAGGGAGATGGATTGGTTTGTAGTGCTCTTTTACCTTGGGATAGGGCTTTACATCCTAAAGAAGAGAAGGGAATTTGAGTGGATAGGTCCTGTATTTGGGAAGAGGATAAGCAATCTTAGAAATTTGGAGAAGTTTGTTGAAAAGAACAGAAAGTATCTGAAAATAATCTCAAATTTCATGGTAATACTCATGTTCCTAGCGTCTTTGTATTCCATGTACCTTCTGTTGAAACACCTCCTGGATTCCATACTTGGTGTAAAAAAGGGTCCTGGGGTTACGGTAGTACTCCCAGGATTCAGGATGCCGGGAACAGGGATAAAGGTACCACTTATCGAGGGATTCATAGCACTCTTTACCCTTATATTCATCCACGAAATATCCCATGCAGTGATTTCCTTAATTAGGGGTTGGAAGGTCAAAAGCATTGGATATGGATTTCTCTTCTTACTTCCCGTAGCATTTACAGAGATAGAAAGGGAGGAAGAGCTTATAAAGAAGCCCAGAGATGCTGTTTATATATCTTCAGCAGGTCCATCTGCGAATATATTATTATCTTTGATCTCTCTTCTCCTTCTTACAATTTTGGCAAAGTTCTACCTTTTTATAACAAAGCCATATGGGCTTAAGATTGTTGGAGTTGAGGAGAATGCAAAGAGATTTGGGCTGGAGGTTGGGATGGTGATCCTTGAGATAAATGGGACAAGGGTGGATTCTGTTGAGGATATGAGAAAACTTATGGATATGATATCTCCTGGGGAGTATTTGGAAATAAAGACTGACAAGGGTGTTTTTCTTGTGAAGACAATAAATTATTCGAACAAAGCGAAAATTGGTGTTTATTTATCAGAAAATAGGATTGGAAGGAACAAGCTCTTTGACATTCTCCTTCCATTAGTAGAGTTTTTATCAAGACTTTTGTACTGGATCCACTTCCTAAACTTTGCAGTAGCCCTTATAAACGCGTACCCCCTTCCTTTCTTGGACGGGTCCCTTTTCTGGGCTGCAATTTTTAAAATTTTTATAAAAAGGGAAAAGCTTTATAACACAGTAGTGAATACCTTTATCATTGTATGGCTCGCCGTGTTCCTAGGGGTGGTAATGGTACCAATTCTGAGATAGACTCTTGGTTACTCCGGGAAATCGAGGAGGCTTTGTGCAGGGAGTTTGGAGAGGCTGTAAGGGTAATAGTGAGAAATCTTCCTGAGGAAGGGATACTGGAAGAAGATTTCTTGAAGAAGGTAGATTATCCAAACGTAAGTCATCTGAGAAGAACGATGTATAAGCTTTATGAAAAGGGGATAGTGACATTTGAGAGACAGGAAGTGAGGAGGAGATGGTGGATATACAAGTGGAAGTTTAGGTTGAAGAACGCGATAAGATATGTCCTAGAGATGAAGGAAAAGGAATTAAGGGAGCTTGTTAGGATCTTGGATCAGGAAATGAACACAAAGTTCTTCTGCCCATCTTGTGGGAGGAAGTATTCATATGATGAGGCATTGTTCTTTGGATTTAAATGTGAATCTTGTGGTGAGGTCCTCAAAGACTACGAACCGAATGTGGATGGGGAAATAAAGAAGAGGATATCAAAGCTTGAGGAAGAGATTCTAACCCTTAGAAAATATTTGGAGTAGCCCGGCCCGGATTCGAACCGGGGTCACGGGATCCAAAGTCCCGCATCCTTGGCCGCTAGACGACCGGGCTACAAATATTATAAATATGAATGCTCGTTTTAAATGTTGTGCTGAGGGAGGAGGTACTTAGGATAATAAAGAAGTACAAATTCCACCCTAAACAGGAGTACGACCAAAACTTCCTTGTGGATGATGAAGTCCTATTTAAGATCCTTTCGGAGTTTAGGAGGAGGGATAGGGTATTTCAGGTGGGGCTTGGTCTTGGAACAATTTCTTATAGGCTTGCTTCGAGGGTGGAAGAATTGATTGTTTACGAAATAGATCAGAGATTGATTGAAATATTTAGAAAGGAATTTTCAAAGAAATACATGAGGATAAAGATATTTAGGGCAGATGCATTGAAAAAAGACTGGCCAAGCTTCAATAAATTCTTTTCCTCCCTCCCGTTCTCAAGGGCTGAACCGATAATTAGGAGGCTTGAGGAGAAGGATTTTGAGAAGGCAGTCCTCATAATACCAGAATCCCTCCTAAAAAAGTGGCCCTTTGACCTGAAGATTGAGGAGATATGCAAAGTACCAAGGGAATCCTTCTATCCAATTCCCGATACAAGTGCGGTCCTTGTTAGGGTCTTCAAACAATAATTTTTTATTTCTTCCTAACCTCTCTGCCTCCATGAAAGTGAGGGAAATAATGGACAAAGAACCACTGATAATACACCCAGAAACAATACTTCTTGAAGTTATGGAAAGATTAAAAGAGAAGGAGGTTGGTTTTGTTTGGGATGGGGAAAGATATTACGGTGGAATAGCCAGGCTTGAAATACTCAAAAAGAGGATAAACCTTCAGGAGATGAAGGCGAAGTCTGTTGCTATAAAAACACCGAAGTTGAGTCCTGAGGATGACATATTTAAGGTTTCTAGGGCAATGATTGATTCAAACTTCTATTACTTACCGGTTTTTGAGGATAAAAAGCTGATTGGGGAGGTAAGCTACTGGAGTGTTCTGAAGGCTGGGAAGGATGTATTGAAAGAATACAAGGTAAAGGAGGTCATGACGAAGGACGTGATATATATAAATGGGAAAGACAGTGTTGGGAAAGCGATTGCCATCATGAGGAAGGAAAGGATATCCCACCTACCAGTTGTTGAGAAGGGGAAGGTCCTAGGAATACTTACTGCTAGAGACATAATACTAAGGGTCATTGCTCCAAGGGATAGGCAGAGGTATGGGGATTTTGCTGGGGAAAAGGTGATACCGATAAACACACCTGTCAGTGATATCGTGGAACCTGTAAAACCTGTTGTAACACCAAACGATGATTTGTCATCCGTTGTGGACTTGATGAAGGATCAAAACTTTACAGCTTGTCTGGTTATGGATGGTGGGGAGATTGTTGGGATAATTACAAGGAAAGATTTGCTGGAAATACTGAGTGAAAAATATGTGAAGGAAGATTTTTATGTAATGATATCATCAAACTTCCCTCTTGAAAGGGAATACGTAATGTACTATGCTGAAAAGATCTGGAGGAAGTTTTCAAAGTTCCTGAATTGGGGAAGGATGTTTGTTTATGTAAAAAGGGAGGGGAGGGAGCCAAACTTCAGATACATCGTTAGAATAAGACTGAGATCCCATCCAGGGGCTTGGATATCAAAATCTGAGAATTATCTATTGGAGATGGCATTAAAGGAAGCGTTTGAGAGGTTGGAGGTGGAAATATTAAAAGATAAGGAGGAATTCCTGAACAGACCAGAAATAGTTGAATTATGATAAGGATTCACTTATCTCTTCGATCAATCCTCCAATAGAGCGGAGAGGAATTTTCTTGATGATTTCGGAGATATCTTTCAGTATTCTTGAACCCTTTAAATGCTCCTGAGATCTCCTTAAGTATAGCTCCAACAATCTTTTACATACTTCATCTACAACATCTCCCTCAACGTTTAAGATATCTTGGTAGCAGTCCAACAAGATGTTTGCCACCCTTCTTAAGAAAGATATCCTATCTCCATCTTTAAAGAATAACTTTAGGCCGGTGTAACATTTTAAAAAAGAAAATAAACACCTTGAGAAGTCTATTATCACATGAGATTCGAGTGAAAATTTCTCAAAATCAACAATAATTGTTCTCCCTTTGTAATCCACACAGATGTTATGGAAGGAAAAGTCGTTGTGGGAAGGAGTCCTATATTTAAGGCGTTTTGAGAGGAAAGGATGGAGTGTACGCAAATATTTTGGAATTATCAATCTATTTGAAGCAATCTTGAACTCTAAAGGAATCTTGAGGGCCCACTCCAAGCTCTTGTAGTCTCTTATGACAAAACCATCCACAAAGGATTTGTAATAAGTTGACATTATGGAATCTTCCATTATTACAACACCCTCTTCTTTGTCGTAGAAAAGGATTTTTGGAGTGTTTATTCCTTGTTTTGAATAGAATTCTATCCCAGCGATTTCCCTTTCCAACGAATCCCTTTCTTCTCTCAGATAAACCTTAATAATCTTTGAATTAACCCTAAACACAAAGTTTGGATCCCTTCTTTTAACATCAATCTCTAACACCAAGTTAAAGTGGTGGACAATTTTTATAAATGATTAGGTATTAATAAGAAAGTGTGAAAAAAATAAGGATCATCTTCAGGAACGTTGGTTGCAACGAAGCTCATTGTTTTCCATTTGAGGATGGTTACTGAAGAAATTTCAAAAGTTCTCCATACTCTTTAGATCTACTCAAAGAGGGCATGCCTGGAATTCTCTTAGATTCCTCGACAATTTTCTGTATCTCATAGTATCTTGAAAATTTCTGAACAATATCTGAGGGTTTCACTTTAAATACCTTCAGAAAATTATCTACAACAACATCTCTTGCCACTGCTATTGTTCCAACAGATACTGATTCCAATATTGGAAGACCTAATCCCTCAAAGACGGAGGGCAATAAAAGGATCCTGGAATCACCGAGATATCTGAGGTATTCCTTCTCGTTGAGAATATCCATCTTGTTCAAGGAAATTATTCTATAACCTTTCTTCTCAAAAGTTTTTTCAAGCCTTTCCAATATATTCAATCCTTTCCTAGGCTCTCTACATCTAGGAATGAATATATCGTAATGCTTTTTGGACTTTTGAAAATATTTCATATATTCCGGAGGATTTGGAAAGTAGTGTATAGGTCTAAAATTTTCTAAAAGTTTCTCCTTTCCAAACATAACTAAGAGAGTTTCAATATCTTTAATGACTTGTGGGGATATTACAACAGTCCTTATGTTATCTGAAAAGGATAAGAGTAGGCTATAAAGGGATAGGAATTCTATAGTATTCATGAATTTTCTGAAGTAATTCCTTAGGGAATCAATCTTGTGTATCCTATTTTTCCAACCGAACATGATTGGAAAGATATCGTGTAATATCAGATAGACATCTTTATCCTCAAAATTCCTGAGAACAATCCTCCTCAACTTTACATAGTATATGTGATTTGTAAGCACAATCTTATCGTATTTTGTCAGCTCCTCCTCCAGTAGATGTTCATCCCTTGGTAAGATATTCACAATCCTTTTTGTGTTATAAGGGAAATTTTCTAAGAACCTTCTAAATCTTGGGATTTCGCTAGGAACTGTTATAAAGACAATCCGACATCTTTTATGGAGTATCTCTTTCAATTCAATACCCATGTATATTGAAAACTTCCCTATCCCAGACCATGGAGGGGAGAGATAGGATATTATTCCTATCAAATTCTCTACACCTCTATTTTGTGTCTTTTTGATGGTACAATATCTCTTATAGTCTTTCCATGTTCTTCCCCATATCTCAAAATGTTCTCTAGGTTTTTAATCCTAAAGCCGGTATTTGGAGCATTATATTTAAGATGTCTTTCAAAGAATTGTCCTCCCATCCATTAAATACAATGCCTTCTGCAATTGTTTTCACATACCTCCAAGATGTACAACATCTTAATAAAGATTCCAAGGGATACTGGGATAGATGGATATCTTGGTATTATGTCCTTCCAATCCCTTCGAAAAGAAGAGGGGTATTGAGAGATACATACTGGCTGCATTGAGTGATAAGCCTGATTGGCTAGATCATATTTTGATTGTTTGTCTTGGGAGACAAAAGAAACCTTACAGGGTTGAGAGGAGAGGTGATAGGATAGAGATTCTGGAAATCTACGCTAGATATCTTAGATCTTTTTTGGACTATGTTAGAAGAAAGGAAGGATTTCTGAAGATCTTGATGAAAAAAGTACACTTTGATCTTGTTTGGGCCCATGGGGAAAGAGACATGTTACTTGCTTTGAAAGTTTTCAAAAGAGATGTTCCTATCCTGCTGCATTTCCATAATACACTTATCATGAGGAATTGTGCTAGAGGTTTGCTGAAGGAGAAGGATTACGGAATCTTGGACCTAATAATAAAGGAAATAAATAAGAGAAAAAATGTTTTTTCCATATCAATAAATCCTCTAACAACACTCGACTTGGAGAATCTTGGTATTTCGGAAGAGAAGGTGTTCAACGTCCCTTCTCCTGTCCTTCCAAAATTCCTGGAAGAGAAGCTATCCTATCCAAGTAAAATCAGGAGAGCTGTTGTTGTTGGAAGGTATGACAAGATGAAGAGCTTTGAAGAGGTGTTTAGATACTCTTCCTTGTTTGATGAAATTGTCATTGTTGGTGCTGGCACTGAGAGGATTGGAGGACTTGGAGAGGTAAGTGATGAGGAGCTGAAGGATATCATAAAGAATTCTGGATTCCTCATTGATCCAAGCAAAGACAGAAATTACCCCCTAGCTTGTCTTGAGGCCAATGCAATGGGGAGGTTAACATTCTCAAAAAATCTTGTATGTTCATGTGGAAGAATGGCTCCAACATTTCCAATATGGTCACTAGAAGATCCTCTGTTTTTTGAGAACACAATCAGAAAATACAAAAGATTTCAAAGAAAGGTCTCGAAACATGTCTTGGAATTTCACACACCTTCTAGGTTCTGGAAATCTTTCAAGAAGGTTCTAGAATCACTGTAAAATCTTCCAGAGGTTTTGACAGAGAGGATCACCAATATACAAATCCCCAAATGTTAAATAAGATCTAGCTGGACATCCTAAATGACAATTCTTGAAATACTTGCAATTTTTGCATTTTGTATTCCTCCTAATATTATACCTATGCTTCCTTACCCATCTAAATCTATCCTTTGATTTTAACACTTTTTCAAGATCCTTAGCTTCTCTCAATATTCCAAAAGTCACATTTCTGAGCAGGGTGCAAGGATGAACCCTAAGATCAACGTCTAGGAAAATCCCATCAATCCCTCCATTACATTTGAGATATCTTGTAGCAATATCCGGAGGAAATATCTCATAGTATACACCATCAATATTTGAAATATCTCTTAGAAAACTCCAATACCTTTTCAGAAAACTTAAAGAATCTGTTGGGGTTATCTTTGATGGCAGTGGTGAATTTATCTTAATTTTCGGGACCCTTTCAAGAGATTTTACAAAATCTAGAATATTTAGGATTTCTTCTTTTTTTGTGTTGTAGACTGTTGGGGTAAAGTTTATCACCATCTCAAAACCTTCCTTCGAAAATCTTCTAATATTCCTTAAGACCTTGGACAGTTTGTAGCTACTTCCTCTTATCTTTATTGCAGTTTCTTCTCTTATTGAGTCCAAGCTGATTCCTAGGATGAGTCTATCCTTAAATTTCTTGAGGAGGTCAATAAACTTATCCAAGAGAGTTCCATTTGTGGAAATATAGATGAAGGAGTTTGTTTTTTCCAGAATTCTTAAAAAATCCTTTATCCTTGAATATACAAAGGGTTCTCCACCAGTAATGGAGTATTTGAATGTTTCATATTTCAACACAATTTCTTTGAGGATTTCAAACCTCATTTCAGAATTTCTATGCTTATAAAGGCTTTTTGACTTGAGATAACAGTGGTTACAGCTTAAATTGCATTTCCTAGTTATTTCAAAACCAATGACATAGGGGAGCCAGTACGGTTTTTTAATGATATAAACTCTTTCTATTTCCCTTATCCAAGGACATATCCTAACGAGTTTTCTTTCTATTCCACTTCTAGGAATGACTCCTTTTGGCAGCTTGTTCTTCAAGAAATTCAAGATTCTGCTTAACACCCTCTTGTTCGAGATGATTGTTACCCCTTTGTAGAATGTCTTTATATCAATCCTGTTTGAACTCACTATGCACCAACAGGAAACCACTTTTTGGAAATTCCTTAAGAAATTTATAAAAATTGCATCAGGAACCTTTTCCAAGTATTGCTCTAAGAGCTCTTCTTTCAGCAATCGCAATTTCCTTTATCATCCTTTCAAAGTCTCCGGAGTACTTCCTAAGTATCTCAACCTTCTGATTATCCGGTACTATTGAGGCTATCAGGTAGAGGGCATTTTTTCCAAAAGTCTTCACAAGATCCCTGTTGAAGCCTATCTTTTCCTTTTTCCCAACATCCTTTTCCTTAATAAAAGAAAGGAACCCTTTACACCTCGGACATTCAAAAGAATCTATTTCCTTTACCTTCCTTTTCCAGAGGATCTTGTCCTCGTTTGGACAGTAGACCAAGAGCTCGGTGTTCTCAATCCTTTCTTTTATCAATCTCAGGTAATCGCTCCTTGAAACTAAGATATCCCCAATCTCAAAGGAAGAGTCCTTTGTATAATCAGATATTCCCTCCAATATTTCTATCTTTATCTCCCCCCTTCTAATCCTTTCAAATATCTTCTTTGCATTCTTAACATCCATTTTTCCAATTATAATCTCTCTTAGGGCTTCCTTTTCAACTGGTGTCCCCTCCAACCTTTCTACAGCCTTCCTAATATAGCTCAATTCGTAGCTCATGTCCTTCGAAAACACTCCAAACCTCCTTCCAACGTGGAACATCTTGATAAGAAAAAGCTTTGTCCTCCTTATCCCATCCTCCAAGTCTTCCTCTTTAAATCCTTCTCTTAACGCCCCAACCACATCCTTTGGCTCAACCCCTTCCAGGAAGATCCTGTAGGGATCCACCTTTATCTTCACATCAACCCCATACTTATCTCCGATCCTCTTCGCAACAATCCTCCCAATCGTCTCATTCACTTTTAATCCAAAGGGAGAGTTTATTACAGTGTGGTTGTAGTCATATTCAATTATTATCTTGTCCTTCTCAGGAATCCAAGGATTTTTATAATACTTCTTTACAAGCTCTTTCCTGTATTCTGTCGCCCTTTGCGCAACTTCCATATCTACTGGTATCATCTCCCCTTCCCACATTGGTATCTCCCCAATACCTTCTTCCTGCCTAACTATTATCTTGTCTCCAGAGATGTCAACAATTCTCCAGCATTCTCCCTTTATCACAATTATGTTCCCAACTTCACCATATTTCATTACAAATTCTTCATGGAGTATTCCTATCACGGTATTACTTTCTTCATCTATTACAAGAAAGCTCTTTTCATCTGGTATCATGCTGACGTTCTCTATGTAATACAACAAAGACCTCCTTCCCTTGTATATCTTCTTCCCTTTTGTTCTTACAACACCTATCTTCTCGAGAAAAAGTATTATATCCACGATCTCTTCTGGTTTTATATTCCTGTAAAACTTGCTTCTCCTTACAATCCTGTACACTTCATCAAGGTCAGTGTTCCCCTTATCTATAAGTATTCCAACTATCTGGTGGGCTAGGACATCGTAAGCATTTTCATAAATCTCCTCCTCCTCCAAATATCCTTCTTTTTGGAGATCTGATATTGCGAGAGACTCTGCGTAGTCATCTATATCTAATGTTATTACATACCCTTTAGATACCTTCCCCATCTTGTGTCCAGCCCTCCCAACCCTCTGAACAAGCCTTTTTACTTGTCTTGGACTCATGTACTGAATGACAAAGGATATATGACCTATATCAATTCCTAGTTCCATGGAGGATGTTGCTATCAATGCCTTCAACCTTCCCTCTTTCAGCAGTTTCTCATGAGTTTCTCTGACATCCCTTGAAAGGCTTGAGTGATGTATTTCGATTGGTATTTCAGGAAAAGCCCTCTTCAACTTTGAGGACAGCATCTCAGCAGTTTCCCTTGTATTTGTGAATATTATCGCACTACCTTTGTTTTCCTTTAGTATCTCGTATATCTTCCTTATGCTCCAGGCAACCTTCTCTGTTGTTATCAGCATCCTTGAAAGCTCCCTGTCAACCTTTTCGGTCCTCTCACAAAACAGAACTTCTATATCATACTTCTTCTCTCCCTTGTAGTCTATTACTTCAAATTCTTCCCCTCCCATGAAATATTCAGCATATTCTCTTGGTCTTTTCACGGTTGCCGATAGAAGTATCCTTTGAAACTTCCCTGATATCTCTTTTAACCTTTCAAGCCCCAAAGATAATTGAACACCTCTCTTGGATCCTATTAGTTCGTGAACTTCATCTATTATCACATATCTAACATCTTTCAAGATATTTCTGAGCTTCTTCCCGAAGAAGATTATCTGGAAAGTTTCTGGTGTTGTTATCAAAATATCTGGAGGCTCTTTAACCTGTTTTCTCCTTATCCTTTGTGGTGTGTCCCCATGTCTTACATCCACCTTTATTCCAAGTTTCTCCCCAGCCTTTAACAATCTTCCAAGCATATCCCTATTCAGGGCTCTGAGAGGTGTTATGTATATGCATCTTCCCCCTTCCTTGATTATCCTATAAAAAACAGGTATCATTGCAGCCTCAGTCTTTCCAAATCCTGTAGGCGCAACTATTATGGCATTTTTCCCAGAAATAAGCTTTGGAATGGATATCTCTTGAAGCTCATTTAACTTCTTTATCCCAAAAGCCCTCTTTATTTCTTCAATGTCCACGATAACCTTTTTTCCCAAAATCTTTATAAGAGTGGTTACCACTATTCAATGGTATGACACTAACACTGGAAGAGCTTGTTAGGAAGGCCTGTTTGGAAAGGGACATTCAATATAAGGCCAAAGAGATAGAGAAACTCTTTAACACCATGGTTCATACGGTTGGTGAAACATTACTCAACATAAAAAACTTGAAAAATTATTTAGATAAAGCTAGAGAAGAAGAGATTGCTGAGGAATATATTTTAACTCTCTCCAAGATTATCAAAGGATTTATCGCAAAGATGGATTCCTTTGTTGAGATATTCAAAAGGAATTTTTTGGATTATGATAGAGAGCTGGAGAAGAGTGGTCCAAAAATAACAAATGAATTTTCAAAGCTTGTTTGTAATTACCTTGCTATTAGAGATACTATCAAGATTTATTCTGAAAATGCACGCATGCTCAAAGATCTTATTAGGAAATCGAAGACTTCTTGGGATAATCCTAAGGGAACAATCCTTAAAAATGTGATCTATCCATTCGAGAAATTTATAGATTATCTTTACAATTTTCTCCTGAATTATGGGGAAAGAAATTTGAAAAAAGTCTTTAGTCTTGTTGAGGAAATATCCAACAACAACACTAAAAAACCAGATCCTCCTGAGGAAGAATTATGCCCAGTAGAGTATACCTAAAGTACACAGGATGTCCCACAAGCCTTTTTGAGTTCAAGTTACTTAGGAAAATCCTTGAAAGGAAGGGATATGAGATCGTTGATGATCCTGGGGAGGCAGATGTAGTTATCCTCCATATGTGTGTCATAAAGGGACCCTCGGAATCCAAGGCGATTAGGGAGATAAGGAAGTATCTTGGAAAGAAGAAGGTTGTAGCATCAGGATGTCTTGCGGAATACAAGGGAAGAGAACTTTACGAAAAATATGGGATAAGTTGTGTTGGGATAAACCACTTGGATAGGATAGACGAGGCTATAGAGAAAAAGGTCCTCCTGATTGGTGGAGAAAGATTGTATAAATGTGATTTTGAAACGGACTTTGGTGTGGTAGAACCCCTTTTGATAGGGGAGGGATGTGAGGGAAACTGCTCGTACTGTGTTGACAGACTAATAAGGGGAAGTCTCTTCTCTTATCCCCTAGATTCCCTGAAAAGGAGATTTAAAGAAATGGTTAGGAGGGGGGTTAGGGAGATATGG
>CAZUOK010000003.1:19155-20127 GCA_964622145.1 Candidatus Woesearchaeota archaeon
AGATATGGATAACTGGAAAAGAAGTTGGGGCTTGGGGGAGGGATGTTGGGAGGAAGCTTCCAGATCTCTTAAGAGAACTTCTAAGGGTTAAGGGGAAATACAAAATAAGAATTGGGATGATGAATCCGATATACGCTAGGATGTATTTCAACGAACTGATTGAGGTATACAAGGATCCTAGGGTGTTCAAGTTTTTACATATCCCTGTGCAGTCGGGGAGTGACAGGATATTAAAACTTATGAGGAGACAGTACACCGTTGAGGAATTCCTGGAGGTCGTTGATATGTATAGGGAAGAGATACCAAGAATATCTATAGCGACGGATGTTATAGTTGGATTTCCTACAGAGACAGAGGAAGATTTTTGGATGACGGTTGATTTGATAAAAGAAGTGAAGCCAGACTTCCTAAATATTTCAAGATTCTGGCCTAGAGAGGGGACGGATGCTGCAAAGATGAAACAATTCCCGGGATTTGAGACAAAGAGGAGATCAAGGATAATAACAGAGATATATAAGAAGATCTCTCTTGAAAGAAACAGAAGTTGGATTGGGTGGGAAGGGGAGGTCCTTGTGGATGAGGTTGGGAAGGGAGCAATGATATCCAGGAACGATTACTACAAACCAATAGTTATAAGGGAAGGGGTTAGGATTCGAGAATTTATAAAAGTGAAGGTGAGGGAGGCTAAGGAGTACTTCCTGGAGGGGGAGCTGGTATGAAGGAAGTGTACTGCTCTGATATAGTGAACTTGGAAGGTAAGGAGGTGGAGTTGAAGGGATGGGTCGATTCTGTTAGGATCCATGGGAGGATAGGATTTGTGGATCTTAGGGACAGAACGGGGATAGCCCAGTTAGTATTTATTGGGGACAAGGTTGATCTAATAAAAGAATTGACAGAGGAATCTGTTGTTAGGGTAAAGGGTGTTGTTAAGAGGAGGAAGGTGCCAAACCCAAATCTTGAAACAGGGAATTA
>CAZUOK010000004.1:0-18320 GCA_964622145.1 Candidatus Woesearchaeota archaeon
CTCCTATACAACAATTCCACAGCATCTTCGGCTTTTATCTCATCGTAGTAAACCTTCTCTATTATTCTAGGAATCTTGGGCTCATCAAGTACTTCTATCTCCCTTATCCTCCCAGTTGGGCCTATGGGATAGTAATCGAAGAATAGATTTACCTTTGGCCTTATCTTTTCCTTGAACTCTGTGTGGACAAAAAGTTTTTCCTTTGCCGCAGCAATTTCTGTTATCTCATTTTCCAATCCAAATTCTTCCCTAACATTTGCCCTTTCCTTCCCCAAAATCATAGAAATCCTCTGCTCAGCAACCTTTCTTATATCCAGCTTTATATATTCTTTAGGATCTTCATAGAGCCTTCTCTCAGATACGAAGAGCCCAAGACTTACCTTCGGATACCCCCTCCAACCAACAAACACACCGTACTCATACCCATCAATCTCCCTCTTTCCAAATGGCTTTGTCTTCAGGAGTGCGGTCTTCTTAAGTAATATTGGGCATCTCCTCAATCCACACCAAAGTCTTCCCTTACACCTTATACAAACATCCGGGTTTATTATCCTCATTCAAACCACTTCTTGAAGTATACCCTTATTTTTCCTTCATACCAGTCCTTTATTATCATTCTCGAAACAACCTCAACATCAGGTTCCCCACCTTTCTTTAGCCTTCCCAATCTTTTTGCTATTTCCTTCAACAACTCTTCAGGATCATCGGGTATCTTTTCAACCTTATAAACTCTCCTTATTTCATCTGGGAAGCAGTTGCTTATTTTCTCAAGCAATTTCTTTGCAGTTTCAACAGGGTCCTCAATCTTTTCAGCTCTTATAAGACCAAGAACCTCTGCCTTTGCTTTTTCTGCAGGTATAACTCCGGGAGTATCAAAAAGATAAATTTTTCTTGATATTCTAACAAGCTTTGGCTTCTTTGTCCAGCCGGGTATTGGAGCGGTCTCACAAACATGCCTTCCCCTTAAAGCATTTATCAAAGAACTTTTCCCCGTATTTGCATAACCAACAACACATATCTTTATCTTATCTTTCTTTCCAAATCCTCTAGCAACTTCCTTTATCTTCTCTCTTAACTTTCTCAAACCCTTCCTGCTCCTTGAGGATATGTAAACGCAGGGGATTCCTTCTTCCTCTATTTCCTCCCTAACCTCCCTTAGGAATCCCTCAGGAACAAGATCACTTTTATTTATAACAATAATCATCTTTTTCCCATTTTTCTTACAAAACTTCTCAATTTCTCTTGATCTTGTATCGAAAGGTATCCTAGCATCCACAACTTCTATTACAATATCACTCTCTCTTATTATCCTCTTTACATCCCCCAGCACCTTCCCTATCTCCTGCCACCAAAATTTAAATATAACTTCTCAGAATACAAAATCATGGCACCTGAGGTACTTAGGACAGGTTTTGTGAGGGCAAACGCATATGACATAAAGGTCAGGAAGGTTCTCTTTGCTCAGCTTGGAAGGAGGGTAGGGGAAGATGAGATACTTAGGGCCTCAGCAGAACTAAATAAGAAGATATTTGAAGAACTCCAAAAGAGGGGTGTGGAGAAGAGGGATGTCATAAGGGTAAGTGTGGAATATGAAGTAAAGGATGGTAGGGTAGAGTGGAAGTGGGATACTTTGGATATAGATGTGTACAAGGAAATTGAGGAGATGGGGTCAAAACTTTCATCAATTTTGGATGAAATAGAAGAGAAAGAGGAGAAATTGAAGAACCTTTCAGAGAAGTTGAGAAATCTTGCTGAGGAGATAAGGAAGCTAACATATGAGATAGATGAAATGCTAGATAGGGTGGATGAAATCATTTAGAAATCCTGAGGAATATATTTAGAGTCCTGTTAGAAACCTCACAGCTACAAAGACATCCAAGAGATCCGTTTATCTCAGCAGGATTACACTCACAACTCCTGTTCATCCTCAAGAGTTCTTTTGTAACTTCCTTACAATATCTTATTACAAAGAGCCTTTCCGAAGATTCCCTATATTTTGTCAAGTAAAAGAGGAAGATTGCAAGGATTAAAACTAGAAATGCTATCTTATTTCTCAATCTTCATCACCATAAACGCACTTAATATTGGAATTGGGAGATAAATCAAAAAAGCTTTTTCGTTTAAAGCACTTAGAAGAAATCCAAATACAATGTTTGATGCTAGGGAAGAAGTCCCAATAAGGAAGTGATAGAGGCCATATGCCCTCCCACTCCTCCCAACAAACTCTGAGACATATGCCCTTTCAACACCATCCTTCATGGAGAAAAACAGTCCGTACAGGAAGAAGGATATGAAATAGCTTGTGGGGATTGAGAAAGATATTAAAACAATGGAATAAAGGAGATAGGAAGACATAAGTATAGCTTTCTTCCCAATTCTGTCCGATATTTCCCCAAATGGGATCGAAAATAAAGCGTAGACAATGTTGAATAGAAGGTAAAGGTAGAAGGAGATCTCTTCTCCAGCCTTTTCAACAGCTTCGTAGAGAAAGAAAATATAGCTTATTGAGGAGAAGGAAAAGATGATCAATGGAAGTAAATTCTTCAATGATCCCTCCTTCTCACTCCTCCTAGTCTCATTTACTTCTTCTACGAAGAGGATTGGGATAAGAGAGAAGAATGCTATGAAGGAAGCTATTATAAAAAGTTTCCTAAATCCAAGTGGATACAATAAAATTACAAGCAAAGAACCAACTATTGCTCCAATAGTATCCATTGCTCTGTGAATTCCAAACCCAAATCCTGTTCTGTCTTTTGATGACAGTGAGATTAGGGAATCTCTAGGAGCTGTTCTAATACCTTTCCCAGCCCTATCGAGGGATCTGTACAGGACAACTTCCGAGATGTTCTTGGCAAAAGAGAGGATGCATTTTGATATGGATGAAACAAAGTATCCTAGTAGGATGAGGGGCTTCTTTTTCTTTATCTTGTCAGATATTTCCCCAAAGATTGCCTTTAGAAAATTTGCAAGAAATTCTCCAATTCCCGATATAACTCCAACTCCAAGACCTCCAATTCCAATAGAAAAGAGGAATGCGGGTAGGGAGGTGTGGATGATCTCAGAACTTATATCCATGAGAAGGCTTGTAATACCCAAGAGTATTACGTTTCTCACAAAAAGGCTCCTTGGTATGTATGCTTATAAACTTTTAAAGCTTGTCAACAAAGGGATCACTTTGTTGACAGACCTTCACAGCCCAAAGAAGGAAAGTATTGCCCTTATAATCTCTCTTAGCATATCTATAAATGACCTCCTTTCTTCTTCTTTGAAAGCATGTATTTTTATTTTTGTAAGATACTCACTCAGATCTTCAATTGGTACCGAAAATCTTATTTTCTTTCCTTTTTCTTCAACTTCTGTCCCGTTTGGAAGCTCAACAATTATCTTGTTTATGTCATCCTCAGACTCCAAGAATACTTCTGCCCTTCCATCTAGGGGCATGCAGTGGACCTTCACGGAGAATTCTGCAACAACAGGTCCTACTGACAGGATCTTAACAGAATAGTTTACCCACTCTCCCTTGTTTAATATCTCCTTGATCTCTTCAATGACGGAGTAATTTCCCCTCTCAACTTCTTTTATCAACTTCTCTAGTTTTGAACCCTCACAGACCCTTACCCTTTCCATTATCTCCTCAAGACCAAGGATTCTTCTAATTACTGGCCCCTTCTCTTCCCCAACCTCTATCTTCCCAATGCTTTCTTCGAATTTTATGAAATAAGACTCTCCAGCTTCAAATATGTAAGACTTTGGAGAGTATCCTTCGATGGGATAAACAGTCACAGAGACTTTTTTCTTAAATGCTCTACAAATGGCTCTTTTTCCTTCTATCTCACACTCCAAATCCTTTCCTGTAATTTTTCTTATAATTACGTTCCCTACTATCTCTATTTCTTCATAGAACTTGAGGGATACTTCATCGTATATATCTGGGTACTTCTTCAGATACACCACACACTTATAGCTCCCAGGATCTTTTGGCCCCTTTAAGGATACTGTTACATTTTCTATTGACCCTTCAACACTTATATTCTTTCCTTCCCCCCAATCACAGTATATAATAGAGTCTCCTGTAGTCTCGATCTTGAATTCAACCCAACTCGAGACCTTTGAAGTCTTGTCGTAATCCAGTATCCTTACCTTTTCAAACCCTATATACTGGAACTCGGATACCGGCAGGAACACAGTGGAATTCTCTTTATATATAACCACTGTAATAGAGTTATATTCTTTAGGCTTTGGATATAATCTTACCTGGATGCTGTCCCTATTGTAATATAGCCTCCACCTTGTATCGCTAACCCTGGTAACATCCGCCTCGGTTGATTCGACACTTCTAAGTGGTAATTCAGAAAGGATGGTTGTGTTTGCAAATATTTCTACAGACCTCTCCTCACAGGACCTTCCAAGGCAGAACAAAAACTTTGCCTCTCCAACAGGCCAGCTTTCATCTAAAAATATCTCTATCTCTGTCGAATTTTTCCCATCTATCTTTGTTCCATTTGGTAGTTCTATAAGCCAGCAGTAGTTTGAACTCACCTTTATTTTATACTTTGTCCAGTAGTACAGCTTTTCTGGAACATCAACATCAACAAAGTAATCTCCCCTTTCAAAGATTACTATAGTATCTTCAGAATCCTCACTTATTTCTACTGTGACGTTCTCTTCTCCAAAGCAAGTCTTCCCTGTTACATTTAGCTTTGTTGGGAATGAGAATACCTTTAGTATTGCTGTAAAGTCGTCCACTTTACTGTATTCAGCATCCCCTTCTATGACGTGAATATCTTTTATTTCTGCTATTTCAGATTCTATCTCAAACCTCCTGTAAAAGTCTATGCCTTGATATTCTTTGGAGATGGAGCCGTAAGATATTGAAAACTTGTAATCCCTTCCAACGAAGTCTATTGGGATGTTAACAGAGAATTCACAGGAGCTTTCAGAACAATCTTTTATCTTAAAATTCCCGCTCTTGACAACATTATCTTGAGAATCTTTTATTTCATAGCTCATTTCCTTTTCTTCAAAGAGGTAGACCTTTGTTCCTTTAACATTTACCTTGACATTAAGGCCCTGGTCTACGTCAACCTCATTCGGAACTTCAGCACTTATATCTTGTATACTTGGCTCCTTTGATTCAAAAGTTGTTTCTCCTATTTTATCATCGGGGATTTCAACCTTCTCCCCATTTTCGCAAGGATACACTTTTAGAGTGTATGTTCCGTAGTTATCAACACTTATTTCGAAAGGATTCTCGGAAACACAACCTTCTTTCATTACCTCATCGTTTTGTATGAGCTCGTAGTAAATAGGATGACTGTATATCTCATTATCTGCTTTGACCTCACAACTAAATACTTTGTCCTCAACTTCCTCACAGCTCACACTAAAGTCTTTGTATACTGGATTGAAAGAACACTCCTGTATTCCTGGTTTCATCTCAATTTCACAATTGTATTCTTCTTCCCTTATGTAGGGTACCTTCGGCTCTGCTTTTACAACAGTATCAAGTGCTCCGTAGAACTTCTCTTTATTGTAAGAGAATTCCTCTTCTGTAATTCCATATATCTTCCAGAGGTCTGGATTCTTTATCTTCACCCAACCAACAATCCACTCCCCTTCAAGGTTTAGATTCTTGTAATCCAAGCCAGTAAAGGAATCACTTTCGGAATCATAGAGGAATATTACATTTGCCTCCACATACTCAAAGTTCGTTCCGTCCAGCCTAAGCTCATCGTTTAAGGAGATTAGATGTAGCCAATATCTTTCTGAAAGGGCATTTCGTAGAGAATCTGTGCCCGCGGCAAAGATAAGACCACACTTTAATTTCCAATATCCTGACACTACGTGGGAGATATCCATGCTAGTATGGTATTCAATAGAGAAGTCTGGGTAGATTAGGTAATCTTCTGTTATGCTTATGGGATAGCAGATGATGTATTTTCCATGCTTCGACAGGAGGTAAACACCAAAATAGTAACTGGGATTACCCCTCTCAACACTCCATCCGTTATCATAAACGTAGTGTGGAAAGATATTGGATGTTGTGTAATAGGAAGAGTTTATCTCTGGGAAGGCGTAGGGGATCTCAACATCCTCCTCTTCGTAGTACCCTCTGTAATAATAATTAACTTGGTAAGAGAAGAGGAGAGGAATGAGAAAGAGGAAAAGAATCCACCTCATAGTATCATCACCTTATCTTTTCGTATACCTTCCTAAGGGCCTTGTACAGTATTTCGAGAGGTCTATAAATGACTTTATATGTTATGGAATACTTTTTAAGTGCTTCCTTAATGTCTTTGTGCACAAGATATCCAAGAGATACAAGAGAGAGGTCCGTTGCTAAGAATCCTAGCAGGGCGTAGGCAGGGTTCAAAAGGGCAAGGGATTTTATGTTGCCAATGATTGTGTACAAAAACTTTGAAGAAGCTCCTAATATCTTCCCAATATAGGGATCAACCTTCTCAAATGTTGAGTAGAGTAGTTTTTCTAGATTGTCTCCTACAGCATTCACAACTTTTCCTAGGATATCGTACATATTCCTTGAACCTGTTACGTTTACCTCACTTGGCATACTTATGGCTTCAAGGAGAGGTGGTACTGAGGCTGAGATTGTCCCAAGCCACTTGTCATATTTCTCGAAGTTGACTTCCTTTCCAAACTTCTTCTTTATTATGGCTCCAACGATTCTAGACAAGAGGTGATACAGTGAATATCCTAGAAGGGCTGTCAGCACTGTTCCTGAAGGTCCTGTGTAAGATCTTATGAGATCAAGAATTTCTTTGTTCTGAACAAGAATCTTTTCTATTCCTGTTAAAGGATCGAGCATTCTCTTGTATAGTATAATATCCTTTCTTTCTTGAATTGCCATAGCTCCACCAACAGATCCCAATAAAAGTATCTTGTCTAGACTTTCCTTTGTATGCCCAGGTAATTTTTTTAGGTACTCCAAGGTTCTCCTTTGTCTTACAGGTGTAAGTTTTACTGGAAATCTAGGACGAGCACTCATTGATTATCACCCTCTTTAAGTTTTTTGGAAATTCCATTAAGTAATCTATGTATTCTATGTACTCTTTGCCAAGTATTCCGTGTTTTCCATATAATTGTTTGAATAGGTTTTCTATGTATCCTCTGACGGTCTTTAAGCGTTCTAAAACTTCTCCTAGTATTCCTGCCTCTTCAAGCTTGTTCCTAAATTCATCGTAACTGTCTATTGTGAGATTTTTTGTAACTTTGAGAAGAATATATGCCAAGTATTCTTTTTGGTCCTGTTTTATATAGTCCATAGCTTTTTCTTTCAAGATTTCCTCAATTTCTTCAGCAAGACCTACCACAAAGGGTGTAAGCACTATTGAAACTAGAGATTTTTCGAGGGTTTTTTCTATTTCATTTATGGCATCAAGGAGCTTTCTTAGTTCTTTAGTTTTTGCCCCCTTACAGTATTTCCCATCGAAATAGGAAAGATATGCTAGAATGTCGGAGATACGTATATATAGCGCCCCTCCTACGTGACAGAGTATTTTATCAAGATTTATTTTTGCTTCCTTTTTTAGCATTTCCTCTTTTTTTGCTATGATATCACCAACTTCTATTGGAACAGGTAACTGGGGCTTCTTTTCAACACTTTCCCTTTTTTCTTTCGATTCTCTTCTCCTAGGCATACGTCCTGTAAGAACAATCTTTATTTATAAATCTTTCGTTACTTAGTGGTAGTAACTCTACTTCTTCTTCATCTCTTCTTTTGCCTCATTTTCCATAACATTCTTTATCATTGCAATTGCTGTTGGAAGCGTTATTCCCATGTTTTTTAGCATTTGATTTAGATTTCCAAGATCTTTTGGTGGTGTTCCAAGCAATCCTGTTCCAACAATATCAACATCCTGGACTTTTTTGCTCAATTCCTGTAGGGCAAGCATGTAGAGATATAACAGAGATCTATCGTCAAGGTACCTTGCCCCCTCCCCAAGTGCTTTTATAGCTATCCTCCTAGCATCCGCCATCATCTTCCTTATCATATACTCCTCTTCCATTGCCCTTCTCTTTACAAGCATCTTCTCAATCTCAGGGGCGGGAACAATCCTCCTTATTTGGACAGATTTCAGGTCAATCCCCCAGTTCATCAACATTGGACTCAACCTTTTCATTATAAGATCGTTTATTATCTCAACATTTGCAAAGAGTTCTTTGAGTGTCATTGCAGCTATTAGATCCCTTATATCCGATTCTATAAGTTGTTCTGCCCTTGCCCTAAAATCATCAACATTCAGTATTGCCTTCCTTGGATTGTATATCCTGTAGTAAAGGACTCCATAGATGTCCACCTTTGCCCCATCGTTTGTGAAAGCCCCCTTTATTGATATCGGTATCGCCTTTACCCTTATATCGACTATCTGGTATATCTTCTCAATCCCAGGGATGATAAACACAAGACCTGGGCCAGCAACCCTGTTAAACCTTCCAAATCTAAATACTATTGCCCTTTCATATTCTTTGAGAATCTTTATCCCAGATTTCAGTATCCAGCAGGTTATTCCGAGGAAAAGAGATATATAAAACAGGGTTGGGTTTGTTACGAAGAGGTAGAGGAGGACCATTAGGACTATAAACCCAAGAACAAACTTCCCCGTAGTCTCCATATACAGGGTTCAGAGGTCTTGTTTTATAAACCTAACCATAAACTTTATTTAAATTACTGTATTTCCTCCAGATGCGATGGGGAGGATAAGAACCGCGTTCATAAAGAAGCATGCTAAAGAGATTGTGGCTAAATACTTTCCAATTCTGTCCGAGGACTTTGAAAAGAACAAAAGAATACTCAATATAATAGCTGAGTTCCCATCCAAAAAGGTTAGAAATAAAGTAGCAGGTTATATTACTAGATTGATGAAGACAGGGAGGGCGAGGGAGATATGGCTCCTGAGGAAGAAGGAGTAGTTTATGTGGGAAAGAAACCACTAATGAACTACGTGAGTGCAGTGATAACACAATTCCTAGGAGGGACAAAGAAAGTGCATGTGAAGGCAAGAGGAAGATACATAAAGAGGGCAGTGGATGTAGCGGAGGCTATAAGGAATAAGTTTTTGCCAAATGTGAAGGTGGAAAACATAACAATAGGGACAGAAGAAATGGAGAGGGAAGGAAAGACTGTTAGGGTATCAACAATAGACATAACACTTGTCCAGGAGTGATTCCTCTCTTTATTTTTTATTTTAGTGGAGCCTATGCTGATAGATGTCCACGCACACCTATTTTTGTTGAACAACCACAAGCCGGAAGTTCTTACAATAAACACAGGACTGGACTTTGAAACAAACCTCATGGTCTTAGAGTTTGATCACAAGAATGTTCTCAAGGCAATAGGATGCCATCCTTCTTGCCAAGATGAGAGAACGATCAATCAAGTAGAGGAGAATATAGACAAAGTGATTGCTGTTGGGGAAATAGGTCTTGACTTTTACAAATATAAGAACTTTGAGAGACAAGAGGAGCTCTTTATAAAAATGCTCGAAATTGCTGAGGATAATGAGAAGCCAGTTGTAATTCACTCCAGAGGGGCTGAATGGAAGGTTCTTGAGATATTAAAAGAGTTTAGGGTAAAATTTCTCATGCATTCCTACACAGGCCCGAAGAAGCTTTTAAAAGAGTTTTTGAAGCTTGGAGGATACTTCTCAATTCCTTCCATAGTTGTAAGATCCCAAAACTTCCAGTCCTTGTGCAAAGAAATACCTCTTGACAGAATTTTCTTTGAAACTGACTCCCCCTTCATGCCTCCAAGAAAAGGGGAGAAAAACTTTCCAGAGAATGTTGAACTCGCATACAGGAAGGCATCAGAGATAATGGGAATAGAGAGGGAAAAGCTTGAAAAGATTGTTGAGGAAAACTTCGAAAGGTTATTTGGATTTCGCCCTTATGGTAGGTAGGTTGAAGGGATAGGGTATTCCCGTCCACTTTGACAAGTTCAGTGCGTATACTTGAGCATCTTCGAGGAAGAAGTTCAGTACTCTCTCAAGGTTAACTGCTGTTAGTTGTTTTTCTTTCTCCCACTCCTTCAACAAGGATTCCTCATCCGTAACAACTTCTCCCTCAATGTAAAGCCTTGCGTACTCCTTTCCCTCCTCGTCAAAGTACTTTGTTTCATAAGAACATTCTACTATAATCCTGTTTCCAACCTTCCTAACATCCTTTACCTGTATTCTGCCCTCCCTTCTGGCAATCCTTACTGGGTTTTCCATTATCTCCCTTCTCTGAACTTCTACTTTCTTCATGACCTTTCCCAACAGCATGGATTTTTCCAGCAAGATTTTCTTTATAAAAATTTAGGAACTCTTCCAGGTTCAGAACATTTTTGAAGTCCTCCTTCAGCCTTGGACATGCTGTGTTTATCCAGACTTCAACGAAAGGAAAGTTTTCAAGATCCCTTATATCATCTCCAACAAATATGTAGGCTTCCTTTCCCATATCTTCCAATATTTTCTTCACTCTTTTTGCTATCTCCAGCCTAAACTGACCAGGCTTCTTCGATACTATTATCCCAAAGACCCTTTTTGTTAGGAAATAACTCACCCTAATATCCTTCTTCTTTTCATTTCTAACCTTTCCTACAAATTTCCTAAGGGGATCTACAAGTATGAATTCCCCTTCAAAACAACTCTTGTGAAACTCCCCATCACAAATCACTATATCACCATCCACCTTGTACCTTTCACACCCTATGAAATCCTTTAAATTAACCTCAAATCCTTTCTTTTCTAAACTTTTCTTTATCTCTTTTGCAAGCTCTTCCCAATTACAAACATAGTAAACTGTTATTTTCTTCTTTTTTGTAGTCTCAACAACTTTTTTCAATATATCCGAGAAATCTCCTTTGTATTTCACGTTCCAGACTATTACCTCCATCTCCTTCCCACCTTCCTTATGAAGTAAAACATCATGAAGAAATAACTCATAGCTCCAAAAATGTTTCCTATCTTGTACCATCCGATTGTATAGAAGAAGTACTTAATGCTCGAAGTGAAGAAGGATGCAATTATGAATCTCTCAGGATTTTCTTTAAATCCTCCATATCTCTTGAACTCCCTTATATAGTGTCTTGCATTCTCTATGTATCCCCCAGACATCTTGTAAATTTTCTTTATTTCTTTTTCTTCCACTCCAGCCTTCTCACAGTATCTTTTGAATGCCTCGAAATCCTTCTTCTCTATGAATATGTTCTTGTATCCTTCCATAGGCCTTGTCGAGAAGACAACCTCCACACCTTCCCCTTTCGCGAACCTTGGATCAAAGAACAATCCTAACCCTACTCTTAAAGAATCTCTTTATATCTCTAGCAATCTCTTCTCTCCAATAACCCTTCCTCGGTCCAACAACACAAACTCTGTTCCCTCTAACAATCTCTCTTATCACTTTCTTCGAAACATCCATGAATGACTTTGACCAAAACTCTTTTTTAAATTGTTCTCCAATTCGAAAGTGTGAGGCTGCTTGAGGTGAAGAGGGAGTATTTTAAGATACTTGTTGAGACCACAGAAGATCTTGTGATATTGGATGGGATAATAAAGGAGGGAGATCTTATTGGGGGAAAGACTGTAAGAACTATAAAGTATAGTAGGAATCAGGAAAAAATCCCTGTATATCTGAAGATTTCTGTTGAAAAAAAGAAGTTTGATTGGGGGAGGCTTAGAATAACTGGGAAAATAGTTGAGGGACCTGAAGAGATTGAGAAAGGATATCATACTTTTGAGATAAAGGAGGGTACGGTGATAGACATTTTTAAGAAGTTGGAGGGCTGGATAGAGAAAAAAATAAAGGAGTCTGAGAGATTTAAGAAGAAGATTTGCGCTGTAACACTTGATTATGGAAGAATATCTGTTTTTGAGATAAGAAATTATGACATAAAGGAAATATTTGAAAAGAGGGTTGGGATCCCTGGAAAGAAGGATCCAAAGTTAAGGAAGAAGGCTATTGGAGAGTTTTTGAAATTCGTTGAGAGGATGCTGGAATCTTTGAGAAAGGAGTACGAATACATATTTGTGCTTGGAAACAAGTTTCTTCTGGAGAAGATAAGGAATTACAGGAAAATTGAAACCCCCCACTATGGGATAGTTGCTGTTAAGGAACTTCTAAGGAGGGGGGAGATAATTAGGATGGTTGGAGAAATGGATATAGCGAATGCTTGGAGTGTTTACGAAGAGTTCCTCGAAAGGATGTCTAAGGGGGATGAAAGGGTCTGCTGGGGAGAAGATGTAAAGGAGGCTGCTAGGGAAGGGAGGGTTGAGAAGGCAGTCTTCACAAAGGATATCTTTGTTAAGGATATTGAATTGTTAAAGGAGATTGAAGAGAAAGGGGGAAAGTACTACATTGTAGATGAGAATACAGAGGTTGGGCATCTTGTTAAGAGACTGGGAGGGATAGCCTTACTTAGATTCTAAAAGATCCTTCAAAGATTCTGCGAGATTTGGGCTCCTTATCCAGACCCCAACCTCGTAGTTTGGATGGGTTTGTTCTCCTGATGTGAACATTATGACATCGCTTCCATCCACCACGACGAACCTTGCCTTTGAACTTTTGTTTATTACTTTCACAACTCCCTTCAATTCCTCTACAAACTTCTTGTTCTCCTCTGTTACTGGTGCAACAATCTTTATTTCAACCCCTTTATTCTTCGCATCAATCAAGATGTCTCTAAGAGCCTCTATCTTCCTTATGAGACCCTTATCTGTTGTTGATATTATTATCTCCTTCTTTGCATTCTTTATTAGATTTGCAATGTAGCTCAATATGTTCCTCCTTCCCCTTATCGACGCCATGTTCTCAGAAGGATCTATGACACTTGTTCCCTTTTCATACATTTCTCTGAGTGTCTCCATGAGCTCTGAGTCCCTCATTTCCTCAAGTTTCTTTGCCTTTGCGAGGGCATCGTCAACAATCTTTCTTTTAACATTCTCAAGAACCTGATCTGGAGGAATGGCTATGTAAGTTATGGGTTTCCCTATCTTCATTACTATGAATCCTTTCTTCTCGAGTGACTCTAGAACATCATAAACTCTGCTTCTAGGAACGTTTGCTATGTCACTGAGCTCCCCAGCAGTTGCAATACCCTTTCCTAAAAGTGCGAGCCATATCCTCGCTTCGTAAAGATTCAATCCAAAGATTTGACGAACCTGGTTCACCAACATTTCGTCCATTCTTCTCTCACCCTCACACTACTTATGGGTAGAGATGGTTAAAAAACCTTATAAATTTTTCGTAAATCCGCTCATCTCTTCCCTCCTCTCTGCTCCAGGAACAACCTCTTGATCCTATCCAAGGTGTCTATTTCTTCAGGACTCCTATCATCTCTTATCCTAACAAGTCTTGGGAACCTAAGGGCGAATCCACTCTCATATTTTGGTGATTCCTGGATCTCCTCATATGCAACCTCAACAACAAGCTCAGGTTTAAACCATACTGTCTTCCCTTCCTCCTTTATTATCAAGGGCTTCAGCCTCTCTGTCAACTCAAACAATTCCTCCTCTGTCATTCCAGTTCCCATCTTCCCAACCGTGAGATATCTCCCTGTGTAAGGCTCCCTACAGGCGAGTATGAAGCTTCCAAACTGCCTTGCTCTCTTCCCTTCCCCCCATTCTGCCCCTATTATCACAAGATCGAGTGTCTCCATTATCGGTTTAAGTTTCATCCAAGTTCCTACCCTTTGTCCTGGCTTGTATACCTCGTTTAAATTCTTGAACATAAGCCCCTCAAGACCCTTACTTATTGCTTCCTGGTAAAATTTGGATGCCTCCTCATCAGAATCAGTTATTATCCTGTGTGCAAACTCAATCTTTCCCTTTATGGGCTTCAAAACCTTTTCTAATATCTTTAATCTCTCCCTGTAGGGCTTTGAGATAAGGGTCTCTCCATTGAGATACATGATGTCAAAAACGTAGACTGTTACGGGTATTTCCTTCATCATTTCGTATATGTCATACTTTCTCCTTATTCTTTTCGATATCCTCTGGAATGGCAAGAATTTTCCTGTCTTTGGGTCCACTCCAACAGCCTCAGAGTCCAGTATAACATCTTTAGCCTTAACAGCTTCCTTTACATACTCCACAACATCTGGGAACTGCCTTGTAACCTCCTCAAGCCTCCTTGTGAATAACCATATTTTATTTCCCTTCTTGTGTATCTGTATCCTAAATCCATCGTATTTGTATTCTATCGAGGCAGGTCTTCCAACAGCCTCAAAAGCATCTTTAATACTTTCTGCTTTGTGTGCAAGCATTGGTCTTATTGGTCTTCCTGGCTCCAATCTAACGTTTCTAAGACCTTTTATTCCTTCTTCCCTAGCTATCCTAGCAACCTCTCCCATGTCGTTTAGTATATCGTAAGCGAGTTCTACTGTATTTATCAATTCCTCATCTAATTTCAGTGCTGTTTCTCTATCAGGAGGCGCAATAAACTGGAATTCTCTTATATCATACTTCTCAACAAGATCATCAAAACTTTTTACTTCATCTATTACCGCATTTTCATACTCTTCAACAACTTCCTTCCATTTTGGATCAACTATGATTCTAAATCCTCCTTTCATGACATTCTTTAGATTTACACTTATATCATCTCCGAGGAGGGGTGCACCACAAAGTCCGCACTTCCCGGCTGCCAGCGGCCAGTCAAGGTAACACTTTGGACATATCTGGTAAGCTCCAAGAAACTTTGGGAAGAAAGCCTTTGCTATAGCATCCCTTACCATCCCCTCTGCAACCCCAACTCTAAGCTGTTTCAATGCCGTTCTTATGACATACCTTGCCTCTTTTGGCTTTGAATATGTTAGAAGTTCAGCGAGCAGAGAAACCTTTTTGTCAATCACACCCTCCCCTTCCAGCTCAGCTATCTTCCTAAGATTTTCCACAACCTTTTCAACAGTGAGTTTCTGAACAAACAAAGTAACTTGCCTCTTGTTTGAAATTGCCCACTCAGCCGCGGACCCCAAATCTCCTAATTTTTTCCACATCTCTTCTATCTTTGACCTTTCTATTCCTGAGGCTATAGATATTGCCCTTAATGCTAACTTTTCTGCTATCCCAAGCTCTTTTTCACCCCATTTTGGAAACACTCTACCAAGAAGAAGGTATATTGTGTCTCTAAGAGATTTGGGAGGGACCTCCTTTAAGAAACTAACTATAAGGTTTCTCTTCTCATATTTCCCACTAACCTTCTCCAATCTTTCGTAGAGGTCAGCGAGTTTTTCATAATCCATGACTCTGCATTCTCCCCCTTCTTTTATATACAAATTTTACAACCTATTAGGGGTTAATCTCTATTATAAAGAAACTCCCAAAATCTCTACTCATGGAGACCCTTGACTGCATAAAGAGTAGGAGGAGTGTCAGGAGGTTTAGGAGTGATAGCATCCCTTTGGAGGAAATACTCAAAATATTGGATGCTGGAAGGATGGCTCCAAGTGCAGGTAACATACAGGGATGGATCTTCATTGTGGTAAGGGATGAAAAGAAGAAAAAAGAAATTGCAAGAGCATGCTACAATCAGGTTTGGATATCAGAGGCACCAGTTGTTGTGGTGGTTTGCTCTGACTTATCGAAGTACAGATTTTACTATGGAAAAAGGGGGGAGGAGTTATATTCTATTATGGATGCGAGCGCTGCATCAGAGAATATGTTGTTGGCAGCAAGGGATCTCGGTTACGGTTCTTGTTGGGTTTCCGCATTTGATGAGGAAGAATTAAGAAAGGTATTGGAAATAGAAAGCAAAGATATAAGGCCCTTGGTTGTAATTCCAATTGGAAAACCGAGGAGCTGGCCACCTCCTCCACCAAAGAAAATAATAGAATCAGTTGTAAGATGGGAAAGTATAAAAGGAGAAACGCCTAAATAAACTCAATTCCTATCTCCTCGTCTCTCCTTGGTTCTATTGTCTTTTCTTTCTTCTTTGGACCCAGTATGTAAGGACTTTTTACCCCTGTTATTATTGCTGTAACCCTTATCTTCTTCTCTAACTCTTTGTCTATCCTTGCACCCCAAACCAAGGATGCATCCGGATTTAGGAATCCCCTGACGTATTGGCAGATCTTGTCAACTTCATCTAATCTCATATCTGGTCCTCCGGTTACGTGTATCAGAGCTCCGCTGCAGTCCTTCAATTCCACTTCTAATAGGGGTTGTTCAAGAGCCCTCTTTATAGCTTCCACTGCCCTATTCTCAGAATCGCTTTCCCCGAATCCTATTATGGCCACATCTCCTGTATCCATTACTGCCTTTATATCCGCGAAGTCGAGGTTTACCATGGAGGGTGTCATTATTGTCTCCACAAGCCCCCCTATCATGGAGGCTACAAGGCTGTTTGCAACATTGAATGCTTCGTATATTGGGAGGTTTCCTGCTCTTGCAACAAGTTTCTCATTATCTATGACTATTACTGTGTTACAGTAGTCCCTGAGTTTGTTCAACCCCTGAATAGCTTTTAATATCCTAGCTCCCTCGTATTTCATTGGCATGATTACAAATGCTATTGTTAATGCTCCCATTTCCTTTGCTATCTGTGCAATTATTGGGGAGGCTCCTGTTCCCGTTCCTCCCCCAAGCCCTGCTAGGAGAAATATTAAGTCACTTCCTTCAAGTATATCCTTTATTTCTTTTAGGCTTTCTTGAGCTGCCAGCCTCCCCTTTTCAGGATCTCCTCCTGCTCCAAGGCCTTTTGTCAATTCTTTCCCTATTACAAGTTTTTTCATCGCCTGTATCATCCTGAGGTGGGCTGCGTCTGTATTTATTGCTATTGTCTCTGCTCCCTTTATTCCTTGCTTTGTAATATAATCTACGATGTTGTTTCCTGCTCCTCCTATCCCAACTATCTTTATCTTTGGATAATACCCAGAAAGATCAAAATTTGGGGGAACTCCCATCACCTCCTCCATTTTTGAAACCCTCCAGTTGCTTTCCTTAAGAGGAGCTTTTGACATCACCTTTATTAAGATTTTGGAAGAGAATTACATCATGGAAGTAAGCCCAGGAGATATTGTAATGGTTAAAAAGGGAAATATTTCTCTCAAGGGGATTGTTTTGGAGAGACCAAAATTGTTGGAAGATGATTTTATAACTATAAAGCTGGAAAACGGATATAACATAGGGATAAAGGTAGACAGAGACCTTGAGATCGATATCCTTGGGAGGGTGTCTACAGAGAGAGGGGAGGTTGGGAGGAGAGGAGAAGGTGAAATATTAGTCTATGCTATAGGAGGAACAATAATGTCGAAGATAGATTATAGAACTGGTGGAGTTTCTGCTTTATTCGATGTTGGAGAACTCTTTGAAATTATACCTGAGATAGAAGAGATTTGTAGGATATCTTTGAAGGAAAGGAAGCCCTTAAGGATGTCAGAAGACCTCTTACCAAAAGATTGGGTAGAAATATCTGAGGAGATTTACAAGGAATTAGAAAATTATGAAGGGTTTGTCCTGCTGCACGGAACCGATACCATGCACTACACAAGTGCTGCTCTGAGCTTTTTCTTGAGAAATTTGAACAAGCCAGTGATACTGACAGGTTCTCAGAGGTCAAGTGATAGGGGATCTTCTGATGCCTATTCAAACCTCTTTGCATCCATTCTCTCAGCAAAGAAGTGGGATGGGGCGGAGGTCTGTGTTTGTATGCATGCAAATCTAAATGATGAATACAATTACCTAATAAGGGGAACAAGGGTTAGAAAGATGCATACAGAGAGAAGGGATGCTTTTAGACCTATAAATGAACCTCCTCTTGCAAAGATCTACTACGATGGGAGAATAGAGGTTGTAAACAGGAACTATAGGAGAAGGCATGATGGGGAAGTTATCCTTGAGAATAAGATCGATGAGAAGGTTTTCTATACAAAGTTTTATCCTGGTTATCCTCCAGAGCTCATATCATGGGCTAGGGAAAGATTCCATGGAATCGTTATTGAGGGGACGGGTTTTGGTCATGTAAATTCCCTTGAGGAGTATGGGTTAATAGAAGAGATAAAGGAGTGTGTTGAGGGAGGAATACCTGTTGTCATAACCTCCCAAACGATATATGGAAGGACAAATCCATATGTGTACACAAATCTTAGGAAGCTTTCCATCTACGCTGGGGCGATATACGTCGAGGATATGCTTCCAGAGGTTGCGTATGTAAAGTTGATGTGGGTTCTTGGGAAGACGAGAGATATTGATGAAGTAAAGGAGTTAATGCTGAGGAACTTTGCTGGGGAGATCTCTAGAAAAAGTCCTATAGAAGGCTTTTTAGTTTGAATAATAAAGAAAGAAGGGTTTAGATCAAGAACTTCTCTCCGAGAATCTCTCTTGCAG
>CAZUOK010000004.1:18330-19785 GCA_964622145.1 Candidatus Woesearchaeota archaeon
CTCTTGCAGCAGCTTTTATGTCCACGTCTTTTATTGTCTTCCTCTTTGCGTGCTTTGCTATTTCAGCAGCTCTTTCCCCAATCATTCTCAAAAGCTCTTCTGCTATTTCTGCCATTTTCCTTCTTGCAGGGTCAGAAATTCTTTTTGCTCCTGCATCTCTCATTAGCCTGTCTACAGCAGCCAGTGGGATTGGACCTCTCTTCGCCATGTGAGATTTCTAGCTGGTTTTATTTTATAACAATTTCGGAGACATTTTGATCTTGTCTACCTAAATGATGACTATGGGGGGATCGTAGACAACTATGGTGGCCTCCTCCTGTGTGACTACTTTTCCCGAGACCTCAACCAACCTTGGATACTCGTATATGACCCCTAAGGCTATGCACCTATCAAGAAGCCCAGAATCAATCTCCCTTCGAAAATCCCTGTAAATCCATCTTTTCGCAAAGGGGAGCCCTTTATACAGTCTTTCAATTCTCATTAAGAATTGCCTTATGCTCGGAATTCTAATATTTCTCCAGTTCTCTAGCCTCAATATTCCAGATTTGCCAACTTCTTCAACAAATCCACTCCCATTGGTTGCAAATGGTTCTATTGCTATTATCATTCCCTCCTTAAGCAATCTTCTATCACCATTGTTGTAATTTGGTATTGATATCCCTCCATGCAGCTTGTATTTCTCTATTTGATGGCCAGAAAGATTGTATATTGGATTAAAGCCAAAACTTTTAATTGTTTCTTCAATTATCTCTCCAATTTTCCATATTTCTACTCCAGGTTTAACAACATCCGCAGCAGCCCTTAGAGCTTCCTCACTGGCCTTCTTAAGTGATGTGTATTCCTTGTTGAACACGAGGGTGGTCGCAATGTCTACTATATACCCTTCTTTCTGGATGCCAAAGTCTACTTTAATGACATTTCCGTCTACCTTTCTACCATCCCCAATCCCAGCGGTATCATGAGCTGCAACCTCATCAATGGACAAGTTGACAGGAAATGCGGGTTGGAATCCAAGTCTTATTATTTCTTTCTCCAACCACTCACAGACTTCAAGAAAGCTTTTTCCCCTTATATTCTCTTCAATTATCATTCCTTTTATCCTTTTGACATATTTTCCCATCTCTAGATATCTTTCAATCTTCTCATCTTCCATTATTTTTCCCTCCAAAGAAAGCTGTTAGTCCTATTTGCCTTCCCTTTCCAGTTATCTCAGCAGTGGATATCCCAGCAGCCTCAAGAATCCTCTCTATTGCAGGTATTATCTGGTGCTCTATGTAATACTTCGGATCATATCTAAGTCCTTCCTTTTTTACCATTTCTATTGGATAGGCCCTGTCGGACACCGAGCCTCCACCTTCAACTATCACATATCCAACAACAATCCCTGGCCTTATCTTGTACCCCATCCTTTCGAGTTTCCTTGCAGCCGAGACATGTGGAATGTTCCTCACAGAG
>CAZUOK010000005.1:0-14274 GCA_964622145.1 Candidatus Woesearchaeota archaeon
CTCCAAATACTCTCTTTCTTCTTCTAGAAGATTCTTCTCTTCCTCCCTTCCCATCCAGTCCCACAGACCATCCTCAAATATTGATTTTGAAAGCTTTTGATAAAACTTTGGATCCTCCCTTGCCCCCTCGAATTCCATGAAAGCCCTCATTATATTCTTTATGCTCCTCTCTTCCTCAAAGGCCTTCCTAACATTTTCCATCATCTCGTACTTCCATCTCTCTGGGACTACTATTGTTATCTTCCTTGGTTTCTTCCCAACAACTCTCAATATATTTTCTATATCCTCCTTCACTCTCTCCAAGATTTCTTCCTCAATTTCATACCTCTCCTCAGGTTCCGGGACTTCAGGAAGCACCGCAAGGGAAACGTATCCTTCCCCTACTCTCTCCCAAACTTCCTCGCATATGTGAGGGATTACAGGAGACAGTGCTATGATCCAGTGCTTTAGAACATTTCTTAACACAGGATAAACCCTTTCCTCCCCAGCCCTATTTATGAAGTGTTGGATGTCATTTAGAACACCAAAGAATATTTGTTGTATATACTCTCTGACATCAAATCTTTCGTCCATAGCCTCCAAGGCTTTTCTAAGTCTCTTCCAGAACCTGTTCATAAACCACTTCTCAATCCTCGTTTTAGGTTCCTTTACTTCTGTCTTTGTTGCCTTGTCAACTATCTCGTAAAACCTTTTAAGCTTTCCGAGTACGTTCATGACGTCCTTTGATCTCCAGTCCACAAGGGACTCCCAGGATACCATCCCCGAAACGTACAGTCTATACAGGTCCGCAGAGTATTTCTCGGCGATATCCCTTAGCAGTATGACATTCCCCTTTGATTTACTCATCTTCTGCCCCTCAGCAATCACAAATTCATTCCATGTTACCGTCCTTGGCCAGTACTTCTCGGGGAATATCAGAACATGGTGCATGATGAAGAAGGGTATGTGGTTTGTCATGAGATCTATGGCGGTGTGCCTATGGTCTAGGGGGTACCAGTACTCAAATTCTCTCTTCATATCCTCAATCTCTTCTTTAGGGATTCCTGTTATCCTAGAAACTTCTTCCAAGTCTCCTTCCCCAAGGAAGATGTAATCAAAGAGCTCTGGTTTCAGCTGTTCCGGATCGTATTTTTTCAGTTTGTGTACTATCGTATAGAACGCCATGTATATTGTTGAATCAGACAGAGATTCTATCACCCACTCCTTATCCCAGGGGAGTTTTGTGCCAAGACCTCTCGTTCTAGCACAAGGCCTCTTTTCTAGCCAATCTATCGTGTTCAATATCAGTTGCTTTCCTTTCTCAGGTATGACCTTCATCCTCTCTACCCACTTCTTCGCCTTCTCCTTCCATCCTGGATAACTGTAGTCAATGAACCATTGATCCCTTATCTTTGCTATTATTATCTTACCCCCTCCCCTACAAACAGCCTTCCTCGAAGTTTCTCTAAATATTACTGCCTTCCCTTCGGAAAGGAGCTTCTTCTTAACTCTTTCTTTTGCCTCCCTAACAGGAATCCCCTTGAACTCTCCAGAGATCATTACCCCCTTATAGAATTGTTCCTTGTACAATTTCTCCGTTGCCTCCTCAAGCCTTGGATCCAATTGATCTTCTATTCCCATCTCTTTAACGATCTTTTCGGCATGATGTCCCTCAATTCCCGAAACATCTATTATCTTCTTTATCTCTATTTCTTGGACAACATTAGGATCAATCCCAAACTCCCTAAGTTTCTCTGGATTGTTCTTTAATTCCATTAGGGCAACATAGTCATAGGGAGCATCTGAAGGTTCGGAGTATACAAATCCAGTAGCCCTGTCAGTATCAACAAATTTGGCAGGAAGTATTATGTATTCCTCCCCGAAAGGTCCTCTACATTTCTTTCCAACAAAGTATTTCCCATCCATTTCCTCTATCATCTCAACATCATCGAATTGATAGGATATCTTCTCGCAAGCTTCCTTGGAGACATACCATATTTCTTTTCCAACCCTTACCTTTGCATATTTCCCCTCAGGATTAACCCAAAGGTTTGTGCATCCGTATATCGTTTCGGGTCTTAAGGTTGAGGCTACTATGAAGCCGTCCTCAAATCCAAACTTCACTCCAACAAACTCCAAGATCTTTACCGGATTTACATCCCCATCCTTTATGTCATGCTCCCCAACAGGCTGATTGTGGAGAATACAGTATGTAACATAGTGTTCTCCCCTCGTTATAACTCCCTTCTCTCTTAACTTATAGTACTGCCACTCCACAAACTTGTTGTACCAGGGTTCTGCGGTGTGGAAGTATCTCGACCAGTCTATGGAGTATCCGATGTAATCGAAGTCTTCGTGAATGACTTTAGCAAAGAACTTCGCAACGTTTAGAGGTTCTTTAAAGCTCTCTAATATTTCCTCAACCTTCTCAGGATCTTTGATATACCTTGACACATACATTCTGTAGAGCTCTATTGTCTTCTTATCCCCCCTCCTTATCTGATCACTTATTGCAAAGATTGGTATTCCGGAAACATGGCTTGCCATTGGGTAGAGGACATTGTAACCCCTAATTCTTTTGTATCTAGCTATTATATCCACTTGTGTGTTTGTCCTCCCATGCCCGATGTGGAGGGGGCCAGAGACGTAGGGGTACGGAAATGTTATGAAATACTTTTTCCTCTTTGGGTCCGGTTTTGCCAAAAACACCTTATCCTTCCTCCATCTTTCCTGCCATTTTCTTTCTATCTTCCTTAGAAATTCTAGGAAATCTTCCATAAGGTCCAATTATTGATTAAAAATTCTTTAAAAGCATTTTTTATTCACCAAGAAGTAGAGAAATGATGAGCCGAAAGGTATGGAGAGATTGTCTAACTCAAAGGAGAATTCCAGGATGGGGATCAGAAGGTAAATGGGATGAAATTCGAGTCTTAGGGTCAGAATGGCTGCAAAAAGTCCAAAATAACTCCCTACCATTCCTATAAGAGACTTTCTCTTTGCTCCAAAGATCCTTCCAAGCAGAAAGCTCAAAAAATCTACCCAAACAAGATTCTGAACCCCAAACACCATCGCATCCATCCCAAAGATTGCTGAGGATAAAATTCCTAGGATAAAGAGGAGGGCTGACAACCCCTTGTAATTCCCTTTTCCATAATACTCAACAAAATCCTTTAGGATTGGAGGAGTCCTATAAACCAGGGGAAAACCTACCGCTGAAAGGATTGCTAGGAGTTCAACAGTTAGGAAGTAATCTTTCCAGCAAAGTATTATTATCCAAGTTCCAAGACCGACGTGGAAGCATTTCCTATCAAACTCAACACCAAGCCTGTCTCTTAAAATGGTGTACAGGGACCACGAAAACATCCCAGTGAACACCCCTCCCAGGATCTCCAAAAAGTCGTGAGCTCCATAGTAAATCCTCAAATAGAGTATTAGAAGATAAATTGGAGTGTAAAAAATCCTTGCAAGCCCCCCAAGAGAAAGTGCTAGGGATGTAAAGACAGTAGCGTGGGAGCTTGGGTAAGAAAATGGAGAAAAGAACCCTTCCCTCTCCAAACCAAAGATCATTTTAAGGTTTTCTGAGACAAAGTAAGAGAACATTAAGCAGGACAATATTTTGAAGAATTTCCTCCTATCTGAAAAAAAGTAGTGGGCAAGAAAGAGGAATGAAAGGAGGTACAAGATCTTCAACATTTCATCCCACCTTAGGTGGTCTTATCAGACCCTCCCTTATACCCCAAAGTATCTTCTCTCTCAAGGGAGGAAGGACTTGTAGGTACTCGAATTCCAGTCTGGACGGAAGATCGGGATTTATATTGACAAGATATTCCAGCAATCTCTCGAACTCTTCCCTCGAGGTTATAAGTTCGTACATGATGGCAGGATGGTAGGATATCCCGTTCTCCTCAAGTACCTCAAGAGCTCTAATCTGAAGGAAGAAACCCCTCTTTTCAAATCTTGTTATCCTCTCAAACTTCTCCGGTGTTGGGCTTTTTAGAGAAACCCTAACATGCAAATTTTCAAAGCTTGAAAGACTTTCCGCAAATTCTTGGTCTATAAGAGTTCCGTTTGTTTCTAATATGAAGAGATAGTTCTTTGGAATGTTTCTCAGAACTTCTAGAAGGTGCTCCCTACAAAGGGTTGGCTCGTTCCCCGAAATTCTAATTCTCCTAACCCCCTTCTCAGAAGCTATCAGAACAAGCTTCTTTGCAACCTCCTCAGGAGAGTAAAATCTACCGTACTTTTTGTAATTGTCCCTTGGTCTGAAGCTCCAGCAGAAGAAACATTTTAGATTGCATCCAACGCAATCCGCGGTTGCGATGCCACCGTAGTGCCTGGTAAATCTAAACCTGTAATACTTTCTCTCATGATCTCTACAAACAAATTTTACAACTTCTATCTCAAATCACCCTCCAGAAGGATATCTGGGCGAAGACCATTCCCTTCCTTACCCTAACGGGAATCCCTCCTATATTCGAGATCCCAACTATGAGCTTTCCCTTAAATCCAGGGTCTATCTTCCCACCTCCCGTATGTATCACAAGCCCCATTAGAGGTAGCTTTGCCTTCGGATGAAGGATACCCATAATATTTTTTGAGAGCGTCAATTCTTCCAAGCTCTCTATAAAAGCAGTTTCTCCTGGATGTATTGTGAATGGCTTATCATTGAGCCTGTACTCCTCAGCATACCTCCAAAATTCCCTTTCAACATCCACAACCTCGAGAAGTCTCTTATCAAGGATATATACCCTGTTACCTATCCTTATGTTATAAACAACATCCTCCAACAAGTTCTCATCGAATGGTTCTATCCTTATATTCCCCCTTTCCATCTCCCTGAGAATGCTCTCCCTCCCGAGTACCATAAGCAGATGAAGAAAAACATATTAAAAAGATTTTTCAGTGAGATAGTGTGATATTAAAGATAAAGAGGGTAAAGATATTGGATACAATAAAGGTCTTTTACAAGGACTTCTCCCGAGATGTTGCTATCCTTGTGGTTGTGGAGAATGGAGACGTGAAGGAATTCAAAGTACTTGGCATCTGCGAATTTGAGGGGAATCCGACAAGCAGTAGGAATCCTAAGGACGAATTAGAGAGAGAAATAATAGAAAGGATCAGAAGAATATTGAACAAAGAGAATGTTGAGAAGCTTCTTGGGAAGGAGATCAACCTATCTCAATAACCTTCCCATCCTCACTCATGAACACAGTCTTTCCAACCTCAAAACCTTCCTCCATTGCCAATTCTATTGCATAGGCCTGCTTTATTGGACCAGCATGAGCTGGAATGAAGTACTCCGGCTTTACCATCCTTATTAAATCCCTAAGGTCTTCTCTTGCAGCGTGACCAGAAACGTGGATATCCTTTAATATCCTAACACCCCTTTCCTTGAGATCCCTCTCAAGAATGGCCCTGTGTGCCTGATTTATTGGATTTGGAATCACCCTATTCAAAAACACCACGTGGTCGTGGGGGGTAAATTCGAACTTCAGGGCTCCCTCAGATAGTCTCTTTAGAACGGAACCGGGCTCCCCTTGCCCACCAGTCACTATTAACAAATAATCTTTCCTATTCTTCTCCGCCTTCTTCAATATCTTCAGCACCTTCTGATTCCTGTATTCCCTCCTTACCCCTTTAAAACTAGCTATCTTGACAGCCTCCGCAGCCCTTGTATATTTCTTTATAGACCTTCCAAGCATAACAGGCTCCCTTCCAATCTCGTAAGAAAGTTTTACCAACCAGTTTAGCCTTGCTATGTGGGAGGCAAAGGTCGTTACGAAGATCATCCCTTTCTCATCGTCTATCTTTTTTAATACATCCCTCATCATTTCCCTACAAACAGCCTCAGAAAGGGTCCTAGATTCTTCATCTGTCCTTATACAATCCGCTATCAAAACATCCACATCCAAACTCTTCAAGACCCTTGTATTTATCTTTCTTCCAAGAGTTGGGGAGAGATCAAACTTCCAGTCATTTGCGTAGAGGACATTTCCCTCCTTTGTCTCCAAGTACACCATTACTGTCTGGGGGATGGAGTGGGTGGAATATATGAAATTCACCCTGAAGTTCTCCAGTTTGTAGGAATCTCCAGGATTTATCTGGATAACCTTGTTCTTCAATCTTGGGAAAAATTCGTCCCTCTTCATAACCTCATAAACAAAGGGTGTTGTGATTATGGGGCAATTGTACTTTCTTGCAAGCCAGAAAACTCCAAAATAGTGATCCATATGAGCATGAGATATCACTATTGCCTCCACTTTTCCGGGATCTATCTTGGAATCGTCCGGAAGAACACCCAAAGATTTTAGGGAATCCTCATCGAGATTCTTCCTCTCATCCTCCGTTAAAGATACCCACTGAGGCATGGATATTCCCATATCAAGTATCACAATTCTACCACCAGCCTCAATCGCAGTAAGGTTTCCCTCCACATCCGAATAACTCCCTAGGGTGTAAATCTTCATGATCTGGCTCTTTGTGAGTCCTCTTTATAATCTTTGTCAAGAAGAAAGGAGGGGGTCAAACCCTCCAGAAGACGGGTATCCCGGACTCCAAGGAAACCTTTAGGAGTTTGACAAGATTTTCCATATCTTTTATTGAAACTACCTCTGAGGGTGTGTGTATAAACTTTGCTGGAATGCTAAGAGCTGTTGATGGAATTCCTTCTCCAGTTATGTATATTTCAGCGGCATCGGTCGCCCCTCTCTCCAAGACTTCCTTTTGGTATGGTATGCCATTTTCCTTTGCATTCCTTTCCAACCACTCGTTTATTATTTTATCAGCAATTAATCCTCTCCCCGAGGCCTCGAGTATAGTTATCGCCGGACCCTTGTTCAATTCAACGTTGTAATCCCTCTCCCTCATCCCGGGAGATGGACCCGCTATTGTCACATCAATTGCTATTGCGAGGTCTGGTTTTAATCTGAAAGCAACAGTTCTAGCCCCTTTTAGCCCAACCTCCTCCTGGACGGTTCCAACAAAGTATATCGTTCCATCAAAATCCTTTAGGCTTTTTGCCAATTGTATGAGACAAACAATCCCCGCTCTGTCATCCATGGCTTTTCCGCACACAATATTGTTTGCCATGGTGAAATATTCAGGATAAAACACTATTGGGTCCCCTACCTTTATCCCATTCTTCCTTGCCTCCTCCTCCGATGAGAATCCTAGGTCTATGAACAACTCCTCATACGATAACAACTTCTTCCTCTCCTCATCCTTCATCAGGTGGGGAGGCTTTATCCCAATAACCCCTTCGAATTCTCCGGATTCATTGTAAAGTATTACTTTCTTCCCTGGGAGAATTCCATCGTATATCCCACCAATTTTTGCAAAATATACGTATCCATTTTTGTCTATCTTCTTCACAACAAAACCTATTTCGTCCATGTGGGAAACTATTAGAACCTTTGGATCCCCCTCCCCCCTCTTTGCTATTACATTCCCGAGCTTATCCACCTCAACACTCCCACAGTACTTCTCCATTTCCTTTATAAATTCCTTTCTAACTTCCTCTTCGTATCCAGAAACCCCCTTGAGCTTAGAGAACTTCTCAAGGAGCTCTTCCATGGTCATAGGAGGATATCTCCCAATTTAATAAAGGTTTCTAAAGTATGCCGAGAATCCTCCTAATCTCACAAGCTTTGCATATTTCCCTGTTCGTTGGATAACCACAAATTTTGCATTTTCTAAGAAATACCTCCTCCCCCTTAAATCTCTTTGAGAATTCTATCATAAAATTTGCAATCCTTTCATGAAATCCAGGATAGATTTTTTCTAAGTCATACAAAGCAAATCTAACCTTCCACCTGTCCCCAAGAGGGGCGTAGGGGCACTCGTGAAGTGGTGGGAAGAATCCAAGGGAAAGTATATATGTCATGGTCTCCTTCTCCCAAACGAAGTAGAAGGGTTTTACCCTCTGAACAAAGCCCCTAATCTCAGAGACCCCAGTCTTTGGTCCAAGCCTTTTCAAATCTTTCTTGTTGTTTTTGACAAGATCCATGAAAAAGGTTTGGACCTCGTCGTTTATGGTGTGGGCAGTTACCAACTTGTCTAGCCCAAGCTCAACAGATGCTTTGTTTAGCAACCACCTTCTAAGAACACCACATATCGTGCAGGGTTTCATCCAATTAGCCTTTTCTTTTGCAATGTCTACCATTTCATCTAGAGAGTATCCGAACTCCCTCTTAAAAGAGAATGTCTTCACCTCAATACCCATTTCCTTGGAAACCTTTGCCAGAAACTCCTTTGTGTATTCTCTATATCCCTTTATCCCCTCATCTATCATGATCCCGACTACCTCAAACCCCATCTCCCTTGATAATTTGTTTAAGAGGATGAGACAAACTGTGGAATCCTTTCCCCCAGATACCGCAACCCCAACCCTTTCCCCCTTTTCTATAAGACCAAACCTTTCAATAGTTCTTCTAACCTTATTCTCAAAGTATTCTCTGAAGTGCTCCTCACAGAACGCCTTTCCTTTATAAGAATATATCGCGGTTTTGTTACAGATGGAACACCTCAAATTAACCACCAGAAACCACTGGAATAAGTTCTAGGGTATCATCTTTCCCAACGGTTTCTTCCTCTGTTACAATTTTTTTGTTCTTCAGAATCACATAGAGATTAGGATTATAGCCTAGCCTCTCCATGAGATCCTTTATCTTCCCCTCAAATTTCATATCATGAACCCTGTTTTCCCTGAGATCCACCACCCTTACCATAAGTCCTCCCTCCAGAACATCCTAACCTCCACCTTCAAAAGTTTTTCCTCAATCTCCAAGATTGCAAAGGACTTTGGAGAAACCCTCCCCTCACCAGAGACAACTCCTGTTGCAGACCCAGGATTCACAAACAAGACCCCATCCCTAAAAGATACAAAGGGGTAATGCAAATGTCCAAAGAAAACGATATTGCATCCATTTTCCCTTGCTATCCTTACAAACCCTTCAAGATCTATCCTCCTGTCTATTAATTTGTGTATAACAAGGATCCTGAACCTTCCAAGATCTACTATTTCCTTTTCAGGGAGGTCTAGGTAATCCACATTTCCCCTCACAATGACAAGCTTTTCGCAGAGCTCCTTGAGTTTCTCCAAGGTTTCTTCTGAATCCAGATCCCCAGTATAAACCAAGATGTCTGGTCTTTCTCTCTTCACCATCTCGAATATCTCTTCTGGCAGTTTATCCGCCCTCCCTGGGTAATGGATGTCGCCAAGTATTGCTATCTTCATAGGTAGGGAATACGATCTCAAACTTTAAAAAAGAATCCACAGCATGAAGGTGATATGAAGTATGGGATTATTGGGATTGGGAAGATGGGAACTCTCCACCTCAAGACACTTCTAAAGATCTCATGCATAAGGGAGGTCTACGTTTACGATATAAGTAAGGAAGCAATTGAGAGGGCGGAGGGGATTGGGGGTGTTCCTGTTCCATCAATTGAGGAAATTGTTGAAAAATCTGATCTGATCTCCATCTGCACCCCAACAAGCACCCACTACAAAGTATTAATGGAAATACTTAATCTCATGAAAGAAAAGGAAAGAAGGGTTGAAATACTTGTGGAAAAGCCTTTGGCATCAAATTATAATGAGGGATTAGAATTACTTAAGGAAATCCTTAGAACACAAGATATGATAGGGAGGTTTACTGTTGGGGTTGCCCACATAGAAAGGTTTAACCCCGTGTACAAGTTCATCAAAGGTTTTGTTGAGGAATACCTAGAGGATATAGAATACATCTCCATAAGGAGGGAAAGTTGCTCAAAGAATAGGAACAGGGATGTTAGTGTTGTGTATGACCTCATGGTTCACGACATCGACATGCTTCTAAGGATATTTGGGAGGGAGCCAAAGATCGTTAGGGTTTCTGGGGGCTATGATAATGCTTCGGTAATGATGATGTTTGGGGATGTAATCGTGAAATTAGAGGCGAACAGGGATTCTTCCGAGAAGAGAAGGAAGGTTATGATACATTTTAAGGATGGTGTGCTCTTGGCAGATCTTAGAGGATTATCCCTAGGACTGTACAAGATGGAAGGAAATGAGCTCTTAAGGGATTACAGCATATCCTACAAAAACTTTGACCCCCTAAGAGAGGAACTAGAAACTTTCGTTAAATACACTAAAGATTTTCCCGTGAAGGTTGAAGAAGCTGTTGAGAGTTTGAGAGTCTGTGATAATATCATGAAAAAATTGAGATCTCAATCTCCTTCTTTGGATCAAATGGAAATACTTCTTCAACAATGAATTCCTTTTTTCCTGTAACGCTGTTCTCCCTACACCTGCCAACAAAAGTGTATTCCTTCCAAATATCTTCTTTCTTCACCTTCTCCTCCCCAAAGATAACACACTTTATAACGTCTGTGCCATCATCCACGAGAAAGGCGTTCACAACACCCCCAGAATACTTCTTTGGTGGGAAGACGCTTCTAACAATCCCAACAATGTATCCCCTATCCCCAGGGCTCATATCCTTTATGTACAGTCTTCCAACGCCATATCCCCTTTCCAAAAGGATTATCTTTCCATCAGATCCCAGGTGAAGTTCCAGTCCTTGCCTCCCCTCCTTTGTGTATCCTCCCATCACCCTTACCCTTGAGAATTCGGGGATCCTTGAGAGGGTGTTTATTAATGTCTTAGACCAGACGACAACCCTTATCTCGGAATCCCCATCAGAGAGTATGAAGCTTTGGACCTCAACATCCTCCTTCACTTTCTTAGGTTGATATTTCCTCACTATCACCCCCTCCACAGAAACATTTCTCATCCTGGGGCCAAGATCCCTTACACTTATCCCCTCCCTTTCCTTTCTGATGTCAATCCCATTCTCAAGTGCTATTATGCAAAGGGCTGCAAGGTTGTTTATCATTCCATAATACTCCTTCTTTACCTCCTCAACTCTTCTGTACAATTCTTCTTCGGTTATCATCAATTTCCTTGACAACAATTTCGCCAGTTTCACTTCATCCACAAGGGTTAAAAGGTGTTTTCTAATTAAAAAGGTTATGAAGGAGAGTGTGGAGAGGGAGATAGGGAAACTTGAAGAAGTCTTTGAAGAAGTAAGGATTGTTCTCCCCGAGAAATCAACCCTCTACAATTGTGCGAAAGACCTCTACGATCTCTCAAGGAGTTACTTTGAAGATGCAAAGTATTTCTTTGAGAAAGGAAAGTTTTTAGAAGCTTTTGAGCTCTGCTCTTATATTTGGGGAATATTGGATTCCATGGCAAGGATTGGATTTATAAACCCAAAGAAGACAAGAAAATACTTTAAGGTGGAGCAATAGATACTCCTTTTCTCTTTGGAACTATCCTCAGCGACATAAACCTAGCACACTTTGGGCAAATATAAAGTTTCATGCCCCTTCTATATATTATCTTTGATTTGTGCCTTGGAAAAAGCCTCCCACAAAGTCCACACTTAACCATGGTATCCTTCCCTCTCCCCATGAGGAGGAAAAAGAGGGAAAGTTTATAAGACTTGTCTCTTGTGGAGAAGAAAGGATAGGACTCTTGCAAGCAGCTCACCATCCTCGAAGTTTGGAATACCTTCCTCTGACAACCTCTCAAGACCCTTCTTTATACTTTTTCCCCCAATGAAGTTTGTTAGAACTAGTTTCCCCGTCCTTTTTTTGAACCTTATTATCTCTTCAACAATATTCTCTACATCCGTCATGGCGAGGGGTGTTAAACAGAAAATGACGATGTCGTAAAAGTCTTCCCTTGACAATATCTCCAAGACTTTCCTGTACCTTTCAGAAGTTGCATCACCAAGGAGATCAATTGGATTCCCATGACTCCACTCCTTTGGAAGCGTTGAATTCAGCTCTTCCAAAACCCTTCTTGGAATCCCAACAACCTTCAACCCACTTTCCTCCAGGTAATCGGAGAGAAGGACTGCTGGCCCTCCAGAATTTGTGACTATTAGAACTCTATCTCCTCTAGGAAGTTCTCTCGAAGATATTAGGAGACAGTTTAGAAACTCCTCTAGAGAATATACCCTAACCTTTCCTGCCTGCTTTATTGCGAAGGAGTATATCCTGTCTTCTGTCATGAGTGCTCCTGTGTGGGACCTGGCAGCCCTTGATCCAGACTTCGTCCTTCCAGCCTTTAGCACAAAAACTTCCTTTTCACAATTCCTTAAAGCATTATAGAACCTCCTTCCATCCCTAACGGACTCAAGATATATCCCAATTGCCCTTACATCCTCCCTCGATGAAAAGTATTCTAAGAAGTCCTCTATACCAAGAAGGGCCTGGTTTCCAACCGAAACAAAGTATCCTATTGAGGAAATCCTGTCAAGTATTCCAGCTCCAAGTGCACCACTTTGGGAAATTATAGCATAGCTTTCCCATCTGAGATCCAATCTCATAAATGTTGCATTAAGATTCTTCTTTGAATTCAAGAGTCCAAGACAATTCGGGCCAAGAACTGCAATATCATATTCTTTTGCAATATCCTTTACCTCATTTTCAAGGTCTATCCTTCCAATCTCTGAGAATCCAGCCGATATAACAATGCATGCTTTCACACCCTTCTCCCCGCATTCCTTTAAAACTTTTGGGACAAGGACATTTTTAACAGCAATTACAGCGAGGTCAACACTTCTTGGAATGTCAAGAATGCTTGGGTAACACTTTACTCCGGAAATTTCTTCAGCATTTGGATTTATAGGGAAAGTTTCAATACCCGATTTCAACACATTCTCAAATATTATCCTCCCAACCTTTTTGGGATCCCTTGATGCCCCAATAACTGCAACCCTCTTTGGAAAAAAGAGTGCATCTATATCCATTGAGGATATCTTCCGGAGCCAACTTTATTAATTTTTCACAGGAATATGTTCAGTATCCAGACAATGGCAACAAGCAGGATTGTCAGAAAAATAACTTCTTGAGGTTTTATCTTTATTCCCTTTGTTTCAGCTTCCGATACCGTCAGCAAACCCCCATAACTTCCAGGTAGCGTTATCCTTCTCCTCCTCGCCACGAAGGAAAATAGCCAACCTTCATTTAAAAGGATTTTGACTTCACATACGACAGGAGTTGCCTGTACAATTCCTCCCAAACCTGGTTTCTATTCTCAAACGTCAGAAAATAAAAGGTGTAAGGTTTGTAGTTTTCTATTATCCCAATCTTTCTCCAGTGCACAGTCATTATAAAATCCTTCCTCGATTGCACGACCTTCTCAACAGTTGGTAAGAATTCCTTTGATAGAAGCTCCATTGGTCCTATTTCATCCACAATAACGAAGTCTTCCTTAAGGGATTCCTCTATCCATTTTACCATGTATTCCTCGATGTTTCTCACAAATACCCTGTATTTTCCTATCTTTGGACCAGAACCTTTTATATGGGCTAGAAGAACTCTTTCCTTTGTTTTTAGGTTTATAATCTCAAAGCCCTCCCTTTTCTGTCCCCTGACAATTTCCCTCGTTACAACACCACCAACCCTCACGCCATTTCTTTTTAGGACCTCAAATGCCCTCAAACAAAGGGTTGTTTTCCCCGTCCTTGGTCTTCCTGAGAGAAAAACCCTCATAGAAAAATTATAAAAAGTATGTCTTTTTAAAGATTGAGAATGAGACTTAGCAGAAGGGTTGTGAAGATTCCTAGAAACCTTCCATTTAAGAAGATGAAGGAGGAACTAAACAAAAGTATTTCAGAATTTCAGGAGGATGTCGAAGAGATTATATACAGGATAATAAAGATAAAGATAGACTTCGAAAGCTCTATTGCCGAAATATTTAATCCCTATGGTTCATCCGTTGGGAAGATCTATGAGATAAAAGAAAAAATAGAGGACTTTGAAAGTAGTTTGTTAATAGAAAGATATTTCACATTTAGGTTTCTTGAGAGGTTTTCTGAGAGCATTTTGAGGATAATGGAGAGGGAGAAATTTTTGGATGAAGATTACAAGGCCTGCCTCCAAGAATTCTTCCAGTATTTCCTAAGATCAGCTTTTTTCAGCAAGATCCTCGATGAGGTCAGCGATCTCCTTGTTTTCGGGAAAGAGATAATAAAAGACATTGCGGAGATTATTGAAAACATAGGGAAGAGAGAGGGGGTCTTAAAGGATAAATTTAAAAGAATTTCAGAAAAAATAGACAGATTTACAAGAGAAAGCAGAAATGTTATAAAGAGAATTGCTGAGGCAGAAAGCGAAAGCATGGAGATGTTTATAAAGATAATTGAGGAAGAATACAGTAGTGACAATCCTAGAAAGATGCTAGAAAGGCTTGTCGAAGAGGCTCGAAATCTTATTAAAGGGAAGAATATTTCCTAAATCCTAAGC
>CAZUOK010000006.1:0-14244 GCA_964622145.1 Candidatus Woesearchaeota archaeon
GTTTTTTACAATTTGAAAAAGGCAGGCACTAACCTTTCTTTATCAGTATCATTATGTGATCCTTGTGGTATGGTTCGAGCCTTTTCTTGTCAACTACTTTCAACCCAACTTCCTTTAGTTTCTCTTCAGATTCCTTGAATATCTCTGATGGAGGTCTTGATACATCAATGCTTCTAGCCTTTATCGCTATCATCCCATATTTTCCATCTTTTAGAAATTCCATCACATTCTTTATGAATATCTCAACCTGGTTTGGTGCTGCAATGTCTTGGTAAACAAAATCAACCATTGGAACTATTCCCTTGTAGATCTCCGTCCTGGAAGCATCCGCAAGTATTGGAACAATGTTCCTCTTCTTTTGAGCAACAAATATGAGATCCCTTACAACCCTTGGGGCAATGTCAACACCAAATGCTACCCCATCCTTCCAAATTATATCAGAAACATGGGATATTGTTGTTCCTGATGCCGCTCCTAGGTAAAGAACCTTGTCTCCTTCCCCTATTGGAACCTTCTTTATACCCTTGTATATCGCTGCCGCAAGCTTCGATCTCCCAGGAATCCACTGCCTGTACTCTGTGTTCTTTATCCTGTAAAGCTTTTCTCCATAGACACTGAAGCCTGGAGTGAGATTCTTTGTAACAAGGACCTTTTTCTTCTTGTCTCTTATCAGCCAAAAAACATTATTTATCCCTGTCTCAACCAGCCTCATTTTTCTCCCCTTATTTCCTTTATCCTTTCCTCAATCTCCTTCATCAATTTGTCATATATTATTTCCTTTCCCTTTGAGAAGTAATCAACCTTTATCGCAATCGCAAGCTTTGAGGCAAGGGTCCTTGCAACCTTCCCCCTATACTTCTTCGGCATTCTATTAACGAGGGGATGCTGGAACAGGATACCGTGTTTTGGGGGCTTTGTACCCTTTGTTAAGTGCCTAAACAATGCCTTCTCTGCCCCAAGGACCTGTATTGTGCTTGCAGGCAATCTTACAAGATCCTCAACCCCACCAGCCAGGGATATCAGCTTTGCCCCAACAAGAGGTCCAGCGAGCTTTGTAAAGTTTGGATAGTTTTTTTCCATGAGAGACTTTATGTAGCTTGCAAGCCTCTTTTTTAATTCTATAAGCTCCTTCCCGACCTCAACAACCTCCCTAACGACCTCCAGATCCTTCTCACTAAAATCGAATCCCATGCTCTCTTCCTTTATTCCAATCCTCTTTGCAACCTTCTCCCTTTCAACACCTTCACTCAATATCTTGAAGAACTTTTCAAGATCATCAACCTTCTTCACAAATTCTGGAAAGTATATGCCATACCATTCGGTAAGTCTTTCGTAGAATTTGTTTATCATTTCGTTTAAGTCATCCACAAAATCAACTGCCTGGATTATGAGCTTGTCTGGGCTGTAGCTTTCCTTTACACCAATCTTTGTCAACTCTATACCAAACTCATTCAAAAACCTGTTTACTTCTTCCTCACTTTTGAAATACCCTTCTCTTACAAGTATGTTTGGATCCAAAGGGACTTCTTCTATCTTCTCTCCATATTTCTTTTTTATATCCTCTTTTATCTTTTCGACAACTCCCTCTTTAAACTTCCTAGCGCATTCCTTTGGATCTTTCCCTATTTCATACTTCTCAATGACCTTCCCATCCTCAATGATGAACACGGCTACAGGAGTTACCATCAGTTTCATGGTTCTTAAAAAATCGGAAAGCTTTTATATACCTTTCCTTTTCTGGCTTTGCATGGAGGTTAGGATTCTGGAGGAGGACAAAGGTATGATAAAGATAGAGTTCATTGACAAAGACAAGCACACAATCCCAAATCTCCTTTGTTGGGAGTTGAACAAGGATGAAAGGGTATTAATGGCCGGATATAGGATAGATCATCCATTAAAGGATAGGGTGGAGATTATTGTGAAAGTGAAGGATGGGGATCCAAAGGAGATAATAAGGGAGACTATTGAAAAGATTAATAAAAAGATAGATGAGTTTCTAAAGGAGTGGTCAAAAAAGGGATAAGGGTATTGGGTCTTGACGATGGGAACCTGGATGAAAGGGTCCTTGTTGTTGGAGTCATTTACAAGATAACAGGGAGGGTTGATGGTATTATATCATTCTTTGTCAAAAAAGATGGGAAAGATTCAACAGAGAAGATAATAGAGAATGTTAGAAAATCTAGATTCTTCAAGACAATAAACGTGATAATGACAAGTGGGATATCCTTCGGAGGATTCAACGTATTCGATATAGAAAGGATATGGGAGGAAACTGGGAAACCAGTAATAGTTGTTATATCAAGGAAGCCAAACTTCGAAAAGATAAGGAAAGCCCTCGAGAAATTCGAAGACTTTGAGGAGAGGTGGGAGATGATAATGAAGGCTGGAAAAGTAAATTCTGTTAGAGTTGGAAACTCGAGGATATACTACCAGTTTTGTGGGATCTCAGAGAGAGAGGTGAAGGAGATAATTTTATCTTGTTGTAAGGATGCGAAGATACCTGAACCAATAAGGCTTGCCCACATGATAGCATCCGGAATAACCCTTGGGGAGAGCTCAAGAAAGATATGAGGGGTTGGATTATGAAAGAAAAGATAAAGAAGTTCTTGTACATAACCTTCAAAGAGGAAAGCTTGGAGGGCTATATCCTGTTCTTTCTATTTATGATATTCCTGTTCAGATTTGTAATACCTCCTATATCAGAAGTCCTGCTTGGGACGGACATGCCAATATATGTCATCGTTACTCCATCTATGGAGCACAAGGATCCAGAAAAGATAAGGGTAACATTCTACAAGTACTTTGAGGACAGGAACATTTCCGTCGAGAATTTTCCATTTAAGGATGGACTAAATAGAGGAGATGTTGTCTTCGTTGTTGGAAGGGATCCTAGGGAAATAAGGGTTGGGGATGTTGTTGTTTTTAAACCAAAGGGATCAAATTCTGTACTTCTCCACAGAGTGGTTTGGAAGAATTGTGATGATAAGTGTTACTTTACAATGAAGGGAGATGCAAACCCCTTCTCCTTAAATTTCAAGCATTTATCCGAAGTGAATGTTAGTGAGGATAGGATAAAGGGAGTCGTTGTCTTTAGGATCCCTTACATTGGGTATCCAAAGGTTATCCTTGTGGAGATCTTGTACAGATTGATCTTTGGAACCCCTCCCTTCCCCCTTGGCTAAACTTTTTAAAATAATAGGACCTATTTTTCAACATGTTTTGGATATTTCGAAGGAAACCCTTGGTGGAGAAATACGAGGAAGAATTTAAAAAGGAGGAGATGAAGAAGAGGAGGGTATATTATGACCTTTCTTTTAGAACAGGTGATCCGGAGAAGCTTAGGGCCTTTATAGCAAGGTTGTTTGAAAACTTCAATTACAAAGTCATAATAAACAAACTGACGAAGTTTGAAGAGATAGAAGAGGAAATATTTGTTGGAGGTAGGCTGAAGCCTGTTAGGGGTGTAATAAAAGGTGTTAAAGATGTTGATTTTGGACTGAAACATCCGGGAAAATTGGCTTTTTTCCTAACACTTTCCGTGATGTTCCTCATACTCTCTTTCTTAAGAAATTGGGATATGCTTCTTCTAAAGATATCTTTTGTAACCTTTGTAATATCACTTCTCTTACTAATACCTAGAAAGAAGATAACCTTGAGCATATGGGCAAAGATAAGTGGAATATACGATCCTTCCACAGAAAAGTCTGATATAAAGTTGACGCTTGCAGGAGATCTTGGGAAATACGATAAGAGGGCTGAGGAGATCTTGGAATCAGACATGAATACAATATACATTACGATATCTGAGGAATATCTAAAGGAAAGGGGGGAGGAGTACTACGTTATAAAAGAGGGGAAGAAGCCATGGGAGATAGAGGAATCTAAGAAGGATGAGGTGATAAAGATGATAACAATGCTAAGAAAGGACCTTGAAACCCTTGACAGTAGATACGCTAGGGGGGAGATAACAAGAGAGGAATATGAAGAGCTGAGGGAGAGAATAAGGAGGAGGCTAGAGAAGTATGAGGCAATACTTGAATTCTTCACTTAGAGCTCAAGTTATCTTTGAAGAATTGTTGTACATTGTGGCAATGCTTTCTCTTATTATATTTACATACAATGTGGCAAAGTTTGTGGAGGATAGGGCAAAAGTCTACGTTTGCTATGTTTCTCTGAATGAGTTTCTTAGGGAATTCCAAAAACAAAAAGACTTTTTTGGAAAATTTGAATATTTGGAGATAGTATCAGAAGAATATCCAATAATATACAGAGATGGGGAAAGGATATGCGGATACTATGGTGGGAAGAGCTGTTGTTATTACATTGATGAGGATTTGAATGGATACCTGTCTGGAAAGATCATTTATGATGAAGGTTCCTTCAAGCTTTTATGAAGAAGAAGAGGATTGAAAACACTATGAGAAGAATGATAAACAATTTTGCTTCAGGATTCTTTAGGAATACATAGATCCCCATAACAAGGATTGATGATGCGAAGAGGAGGAAAGGATTTAGGTTTATCCCTAGAAATGAGGCTCCAAAGTAAAGAGCCACTGTTATTATTATGGAAGGGATAAGAATAGAGAGGAAAAGATGAGCGGAGACCAAAAATAACAGTATACCAACACCAAGAATAACTTTACAGACGACAGTTTCCATTACACAATGAAAGAATGAGATAATCCAACTAACAGCAGGAATACCTTTCAGCATTCCCAAAATACCTGCAATCATCTTACAAATACCCTGTGTCTTTCCTCTCTTTTGAGCTCCTCTATTATTCTTTCCACAATCATCTTCTTTATATCTCCAATCTGGGGTATTCTATTCTTTATGTCTTCGAAGCTTTCAAACCTCTTATTTTCCCTTTCCTCAAGTATCCTCCACATAAGTCTCTTTCCTATTCCAGGTAACAATTCTAGTTGATGGAGTCTTGTTGTTATAGGACCAGCGTTGTTGAAGAAATCGACAAATTTCTTTTCGTTCTCCTCCACCAACCTCTCAAGGACATATGGCAATTCCATCTTCGAGACCTCTGAGAGGTCCTCATAACTTATATACCCAAATATTCTTTCTACTTTCTCTTTGTCTCCAAGGAAGATTTCATCGTGAGGTTTCAGAATGACTTCAGGTCTTGGCCTAAACTCCACAAGCCTCAAGCTTTCCTTTCCAATTGCTTGGACAACAGGACCCCTTATATTTCTCTTAGGGGAGCCATATGGTAAGTAATCTAGGACAACACATTCCTCAGGCCTCACAAAGACCCTCCTTCTATACATACTTCCTCACGATGTTTATTATCTCCTCAGCCTCCTCCTTCTTTATGTTTATTCCTCCTTGGACAAGAACAGCCCTCAATTCATCGATATTTTGTGGAAGTATTTCGGCAATCTTTACTATATCCTCTTCTCTAAGCTTTCTGTTTATTTTCTTGTTGAATTCTTTAAGTTCTTCTATTAGTTTGTCAGTACTTTCCTCATCTATCTTTGAAAACTTCTTGCTATGCTCATACGCCTTCCTTTGGAACAAGTTAACCTTTCCCTGTAGATATCTATCTTCCAGTATCTTCTTTACCTTGACAAGGGGAATTGGCTTCTCTTCTATTATCTCCATCAAACCACCCTCATCAAGTGTACTGGGGGTATGAACAGTGTCTTTGTCTTGTTACCTTCCTTTATCTCAACTATGTAGCTCCTTCCCCTTACTCCAACCACAATTCCAGTTTTTCCTATAAATCTCTGGTGAGGAAGCCCTTTGTGATAGGATGGCTCTGGTTTTATCAATACTCTATCCCCTATTTCAAACTTCTGAAGGAATTTTGTTACAGGAACCTTTCCCCTATCTCTTTTTCTCTTCCTAAGCTTTTGTCTTGTTCCCCTCCTTGGACCATGAGATCCTTTCATGAATAGGCAATCTTCCCGATCGGTTTTATAAATTTATATATCTAATGGGGAAGATTTAAAAACAATCCCAATTGCAATACTCTCCTATGGTAAAAAGAACAGGACCAACAAATGTTTATCTCAGGAAATTGATAAGGAAATTGAAGAAGATGAAAAAGCCTATTTGGAAGAGGGTTGCTGAGGAACTTGAGAAACCTAGGAGGAAAAGAAGGGAGGTAAACCTTTCGAGGATAAACAGATATACAAGGGAGGGAGATGTTGTCGTGGTTCCAGGTAAGGTTTTGGGATACGGATTTTTGGATCACAGGGTTGTTGTCTCCGCCTGGAGGTTCAGTCAGAAGGCTAGGGAGAAGATAATAGAGGCAGGGGGAGAGGCGATAAGTATTGAGGAGTTGTTGGAGAGGAATCCGGATGGAAGGAATGTAAAGATAATAGGGTGATGTTTATGGAGGTAATAATAGATGCGAAGGACCTCATCCTTGGAAGGATGGCGAGTTACGCTGCAAAACTCGCTTTGGAAGGCTACAGGGTTTATGTTATAAATTGTGAGGAGTGTGTGATATCCGGAGATAAGAATGCTGTACTTCAAGATTTCCTTGACAAGATCCACAGGGGGAACCCTCACAAAGGTCCTTTTTACCCAAAAAGACCTGATAGGATAGTGAAGAGGGTTATTAGAGGGATGCTCCCAAGGAAGACATGGAGAGGAAGGATGGCTTTGAAGAGGATAAAGTGTTACCTTGGCTTCCCAGAGGAGCTGAAGAAGAAAAATATAAAAATACTCACAAAGGAAGAACTGAAGAAATTGAGTTATGAGAAGCTCCCTGTCCCAAAGTATGTTAGGCTTGGGGAAATAGCTGAATTGATCGGTTGGAGGAGGTACGTATGATATTGACAAAGGGCTGGAGGAAGACAGCTGTTGCAAGGTGTGTTGTGAAGGAGGGGGAGGGTGTTGTTAGGATAAATGGGAGACTTCTCGAAACGTTCCCCTGGTTCTTTAGGATGAGGGTGGAGGAACCCATAATCTTATCTGGAGAAATTGGGAAAAAATTGAACTTCAGGGTAAATGTTAGGGGAGGGGGGATAATGGCCCAAGCGGACGCTGTGAGAACTGCTATAGCAAGAGGGATAATAGAGTATCTGAGGCAAAAAGATGAGGAGAAGGCTGAGGAATTGAAGAAGAAATTCATACAATATGACAGGACACTCCTCGTCCCAGATACAAGGATGACGGAGCCACAAAAACCATACTGGTCTGCTGCTAGGAGGATGAGGCAAACATCAAAGAGATGATTAGAAGAAAAGAGGTACATGTATTTCTACTTCCCCCGCTGGTTCTTCTATTGAAATTATTCCCCATCTCTTAAACTTTGATTTCATAGCAGATATCTTTCCCTTGTTTCCCATAACGTCTTTAATAATGACCTCCTTTCCAAGATACTTTATATACATCTCCTGCAGTCCTATTATTATTGTGTACTTGAATAGTTCCCATAAATTCATCGCAGTTCCTTCGTATGTAATCTCCATTTGCATGAGCTCCTTGAAAAATTTCTTTGGATCTATCTCATCAGCCTTCTCCACAAGGTTCTTAAATGCATCTTCACTGTACACAATCCCAAGTTCTTGGAAGTCCATTTTCATAAGGTCAAGTAAGTATCTTATATGGAGGAATGCCTCCTCCCCAAGCTTTCCAATATTGTCCAAAAAACTTTTTATGGAAGTAATACTCATTAAGATCTTTTCAAGCTTTGAGAATTCCTTACTTTCCGGCCTCCCAAGTGTGACTCGAAAGTTTCTTATTTGTATATCATCCATTATCCTTTCGTAAACATCCAAGAGTATTTGGTAGTAATTCTCACTGTACCCCATCCAAGGCTTAACCACTACCATGTAGTAAAAGAAGTGAAGGGACTTTATAAAGCTATCCCTTAACCACTCCAAGAGGTACCATCCTTGCTACCTTCTTTGAGATCCCGACCTCGTGTACCGTTCTGACAACCTCATCCACATCCTTGTAGGCTCCTGGGGCCTCCTCAGCAACAACCTTTAGTGATGCAGCCCTTATGTATATCCCCCTTCCCATTAGTTCGTTTCTTATCTTTTCCCCCCTCCATGTCCTTACTGCAGCAGCCCTGGACATCACTCTCCCAGATCCATGGGTTGTGGATCCGAAGGACATCTCCATTGCCTTCTCAGTCCCAACTAATATATAGCTTGCTGTCCCCATGGAACCGGGTATCAGAACCGGCTGTCCTATTGATTCGTAATCCTTTGGTATTTCAGGTCTTCCTGGAGGAAAAGCCCTTGTTGCTCCTTTTCTATGCACTATGACCTTCCTTTTTTCTCCATCAACTCTATGTTCCTCAACCTTTCCTATGTTGTGAGCTACGTCGTACACGATTTCCATCCCAAGGTCTTCAGGATCCTCTTTGAAAACCTTGCTAAAGGACTCTCTTACCCAGTGTGTTATTATTTGCCTGTTTGTCCAGGCATAGTTTGCAGCTGAGCACATAGCACTCCAATAATCTTCAAATTCTCTTGTTCCTGCTGGAGCAAATACTAATTCTTCATCAGGAATCTTTCTTAAGATATCTCTGAAGCTCTTTCTCAAAATGTATATGTAATCGCTTGCCACTTGGTGTCCAAGACCCCTAGAACCTGTGTGTATCATTACAACTATTTGATCCTTAAATATCCCCATCTCTTTTGCAATCTTCTCGTCGTAAATCTTTTCCACCCTTTGTATCTCAAGGAAGTGGTTCCCAGCTCCGAGCGTTCCAAGCTGTGGAGCCCCTCTTTGTTTGGCCCTGTTTGAAACCTTTGAAGCATCAGCCCCTTCCATTCTTCCACCTTCTTCTATATGATCAAGGTCCTTTGGCCATCCATACCCTCTTTCAACAGCCCATTCACATCCTTCCTCGAGTACTTTGTCAAGTTCTGATATGGAAAGTCTAAGCTTTCCAGTACTTCCAACCCCAGATGGAACATTCCTAAATATTGTATCCACGAGTTCTTTTATCTTCGGCATAACATCATCAACTATTAGATTTGTCCTAACAACCCTAACGCCACAGTTTATATCGTATCCTATCCCACCAGGGGAGATCCCTCCTTCGTAGTAATCAAGGGCTGCAACCCCTCCTATAGGGAACCCATACCCTTCGTGTCCGTCCGGCATCACATAAACACTCTTCTGTACGCCAGGTAAACATGCAACATTCTTTGCTTGCCATATTGTCCTGTCTTTCTTCATCTTATCCAGAAGTTTTTCGCTAGCATATATTATGACAGGGACTTTCATCTCCCCAACCTTCTCTATCCTCCATATGAACTCTCCAACCTTCTTCAACTCACTCATACGTCCTTAGATCCTAGAAATTCTTAAGAAATTTTTCGGAGTATTTTTATAAAGTAGATACGAGAAAATGTGGCTATGAACCTCCTCCTCAAAGTCCTAACGATAGTGGGATTGGTGCTGATCTTCTACCACATACTTGGGAGGTATGGGGGTAAGATAGAGGGGGGTGGAAAGATAATAGATATAATAGAGAGATTGTCTGAGATAAGGCTTGCAAAGATAGTAATAGATGGTAAAGCGATGGATTGTAAGATAGTTAGCGTAAGAGGAAACGTAACGTTCGTAAACTTTACGGGAAGGCTGGATGGAACATATCTGAAATCAGGGGAAGCATCCCTTTACGGTGTTGTTGGAAACGGGACAAAGATTTCATTCGAGAGGTTTGTGTTGGACGGAACGGAGATGAGAGATGGGGAGATATCAGTTGAAACCTTTGGAAAGGCGAGTATAAGAGGGAGTTCGAATGTCATTGTGGAAGGTTTTACAGGAAATGTTTCGATAAGGGATGAGAAGATGTCATCAAACAACGTTACAATAAGCATAAAGAATTTCTCCGGTGAGATCGTCATTGCAGGTAAAAACATAAAGATAATAGGGTACAGCGGGGAAATAGAGGTCAGGGGCTAAATATCTATTAGAAATCTTAGCCTATACCTTGAGTTTTTTTCAATCCTTATTCCATGGTATGTTATAGCCTTTATATATCCTTTGTATCCATGCTTTTCCTCACTGTACCTCTCCCCAAAAACCTCTCCGTGCAGTTTGAAGCCCCTATCCTTTTCTATCCTTACCTTAACATCTCTCCAGATGAACATCTCAGAATCAAGGAGTGCCAGAAGCTCCGTAAGGAAGTTTACTAAGAGATCCTCCAAACTCTCACCTTCAACAGATATTTCTTTCCTTTCCTTACACTCAACCCTATCAATATATACCATGAAGTCGCTTATCGCCCTTGCAGCCTCCTCAAACAACCTCTCAATATCCTCTGCCTCCACCTCTATCCCAACATCCGCTGTGTGCTCCAGGAACTTGTACATAAACAATTTAAAGATGTCTAAGAATTTAAAAGATAACTATGTACTACAGGGTAGTTAAAGAATATTATGATAACCTTTCCAACGTCTACGAGAATTTGTACAGAGAGGAGCAGACAAGGAAAATAATAAAGATCCTTGATTACATACCGGAGGGAAGGGTGTTGGATGTTGGGGCTGGAACGGGGATACTCGAAGAATTCTTAGACAGAGACTTTTATCTCCTCGACATATCAGAAGGAATGATAGAGGTTGCTAGGAGGAAGTTTGGAGAGAAATACAAGTACTTTGTCTCTAACGCAATATCTCTCCCATTCAAAGAAGAATTCTTCGATTGTGTTGTGAGCGTATCGATGCTACAGGATGTAAAACTTGAACATATTCCAATATTTGTCTCTGAAATGGAAAGGGTACTGAGAGGTGGTGGGACGCTCATTGTTACATTTGTTTATAAGGATAACTATGTCAAGGTGTTCAGGGAAAGTTTGAGAAAAGCTGTTAAAATTAAGGAGTTCCGTGATGAAAGGGAGTTTTACTGGATAGGACAAAAGGTTTATAAAATGGATGAAGGGAGTGTGAAAAATACGGTGAAGGAGGATGGTAAAGGAGAGCAAGCCAAGAAGAGGATCGCTGCAATTTTGGCCAAGGGTTAGAGCTAGAAGGATTTATCCAAGAATAAGGACCTGGCCAAAGGTTGAAGAGCCTTGTTTTTTAGGATTTGCAGGCTATAAGGTTGGCATGACTCACATAATTGCTATAGATAATAGAAAATACTCTCATACGAGGGGGGAGAAGATATTCATCCCTGTAACGGTCATCGAGACACCTCCTATAGATGTGATAGGGATAAGGGCTTACAAGTTGACTCCTTATGGACTGAAGACCATTGGAGATGTCTGGGCGGAGAACCTACCAAAGTATATCGAGAAAAAGATAAAGCCAAGACCGAGGAACAAGGAGCTAAGCCTTGAAAAATTGGAGAAAATGGAATTCGATGAGGTTAGGGTCATAGTTTCCACAAGGCCGCACCTAACAACAATTGGTAAAAAGAAGCCGGAGGTCTTTGAGATAGGGCTTGGTGGAAGGGATGCCTCTGAAAAGTTTGAGTTTGCAAAGAAATTCCTTGGAAAAAGCATAAGGGTTTCTGATGTCTTCAAGGAAGGACAGTTAGTTGATGTTTTTGCTGTTACAAAGGGAAAGGGATTCCAGGGAGCTGTAAAGAGGTTTGGGGTGAAGTTGCTGTCCCACAAGACAAAAGGAGAAAGTGGGAGGAGGAGACCTGGGACCCTGGGACCATGGACTCCATCAAAATTGGACTACAGGAGAGGTCTTCTACCAGGACAGGTTGGATTTCACACGAGATGTGAGTACAACAAGTGGATTGTAAAGATTGGGAAAGATCCAAATGAGATAAACCCACCTGGGGGATGGCCTCATTACGGTGTCGTTAGAAACGATTACATCCTTCTGAAGGGTTCTGTCCCAGGACCCGCAAAGAGGTTGATAAGACTTAGGTATCCTGTTAGGCCTGATAGGAGGATACCAGAGACAGCTCCACAAATAGTCTACACATACCTTCCAAGGTGATGGAATTGAAGGGAGTGGTGCTGAATCTGAATGGGGAGAAGGTTGGTGAAATAGACCTTCCTTCCCAGTTTAGTGAGGAAATTAGAGAGGACTTAATAAAGAGAGCTTATTGGGCAACCTTTTCTCACAGCCTCCAACCCTATGGGGTGGATCCCCTTGCCGGTAAGAGGAGGGTTGTGGAGTGGAGAAAGAGGAGGAGAAAGAGATATAGAAGCTTTTACGGTTGGGGGATCTCGAGATCTCCGAGATATATAATTGCAAGGATTGGTGGAGGTTGGGGGAGAATCATATTTAGGGCTGGTTTTGCCCCATTTGCGGTTGGTGGTAGGAGGGCCCACCCCCCACTGTCTGAAAAGATACTCCATGAGAAGGTAAACAAAAAGGAGAGAAAAAAGGCGATAAGGGGTTGTATAGCTGCTACATCAAACAAATTCTTTGTGATAAGGAGGGGTCACAGGATTCCAGATGGAATGGAGCTTCCGATTATTGTGGAAAATTCTGCGGAGGATATAAAGAAAACAAAGGAATTCTACAACTTCCTTTTGAAGATAGGATTGAAAGAAGAACTGGAAAGGGTAAAGGAGAAGAAGCTTAGGAGCGGAAAGGGGAAGATGAGGGGGAGGAGGTATAAGAGAAAGGTTGGACCCCTCGTTGTGGTATCGAGCAAGGATGCTGATCTCATAAAGGCTGGAAGGAACATTCCTGGTGTTGATGTGGTCCCTGTTGATCAATTGAATCTTCTTTTGCTAGCTCCTGGAGCAAAGCCTGGAAGGCTAACAATATGGACTGTTGGTGCAATTGATAGGTTGGAAAAGGAGAAACTGTATTGGTGATGGGAAATGGATCCTTTAAAGGTAATAAAGTATCCTCTTGTCACAGAAAAGGCTGTTAGATTGATGGAAAGAGAGAACAAATTGACATTTATCGTTGATAGGAAGGCAACAAAAAAAGATATAAAAGAGGCTGTTGAGAAGTTGTTTGGTGTTAAGGTTGAGAAGGTGAACACTTTAATAACTCCGAAAGGTGAGAAGAAGGCTTATGTAAAGCTTAAAAAAGAATACAAGGCAATTGATGTTGCCACGAAACTAGGAGTGATGTGATATGCCAAAGAGGTTGCCCCAACAGAGGAGAGGGAGGGGATTACCAAGATACAGATCTCCCAGTCACAGGTATAAAGGGAAGGTGAGCTTTCCCCCAGTCCTAAATGAGAGATGGGTAGGGAGGATAATTGACATAATAAACTGTCCAGGACATTCAGCCCCCTTGATGAAAGTTAGGTGGGAGAACAGGATGGAATCTCTTTTAATAGCTCCACTTGGTGTGAAGGTTGGGGATGTTGTTGAGATGGGTCCAGATGTTGAGATAAAGGAAGGAAATATTGCAATGCTTGGGGCTGTTCCGGAGGGTACAAACGTATTTATGATAGAGTTGAGGCCTGGTGATGGAGGAAAGCTTGTTAGGAGTGCTGGATCATCAGCAAGGGTGGTTTCAAAGGATGAGAAATACGTTTATGTTCAATTGCCCTCAAGGGAGATAAAAGCCCTTGATCCAAGGTGCAGGGCAATAATTGGGCAGGCTGCTGGGGGAGGAAGGTTGGAAAAACCAATTGTTAAGGCTGGGAAGAAATATCACATAATGAAGGCCAGGAACAAGAAGTGGCCTATTGTCGCTGCAAGTGCTAGGAATGCAGTTGACCACCCCTTTGGTGGAGGTAAGACGAGAAGACCTAACAAACCAAAAACGGTTTCAAGGGATGCTCCTCCTGGTAAGAAGGTTGGATCTATTGCTGCTAGGAGGACAGGTCTGAGGAAGAAGTGATGCTTATGCCAAGGGAGTTTAGGTACAGGGGGTACACCCTGGAGGAACTGAAGAAGATGCCCTTGAACGAATTGATCAAACTACTCCCAGCTAGGGCGAGAAGATCTTTAAAAAGGGGCTTCACACCACAGCAGATAGGTCTTTTAAAGAGAATAGAGGAAGCCCTGAAGGCGATTGAGGAGGGGAAGCCACAACCCCAAATAAGGACACATGCAAGAGACATGATAATATTGCCCTTTATGGTTGGCCTTACAATACACGTTTACAACGGGAAGGATTGGGTTCCCGTCAAGATAGTCCCAGAGATGATAGGCCATTACCTTGGAGAATTTGCCCTTACAAGGAAGTATCCGAAGCATTCAGGACCTGGAGTTGGGGCTACGAGGACATCTAGGGGTCTAATGAAGGCTAAAGGGTGAGCCAAATGACATCAAAGAGGAAATATTCAATGAAATTCGATTGGAAGAAAGTTGGTAGGGCCTATGGGGCAAATTTACCCATATCTTTCAAACATGCTGTTAATGTTTGTAGGTATATAAAG
>CAZUOK010000007.1:0-8208 GCA_964622145.1 Candidatus Woesearchaeota archaeon
AAGGAGGAAAGATTCGGAAAGATTATTTTATTTTATTGATCCTCCAGAATTTCATCTTTCTTTAAAAGAGATAAAAGAAATACTGCTTGCTGTTTTGAAGGGGGAAGTATCGAAGGATGTTGAGGATGTATACAAGAGGTACATGGAGGGATTGGGGATTATAGAACTTTTGGTTAGGGATGGGAATGTTGAGGATGTGTTTGTTTCGTCGGTGGATGGAAGGGTGTACGTAAATCACAAGAGGTATGGTCTCATGGATACGAACTTGAAACTAAATAGTAGAGATATATCTAGGATAAATATAAGGGTAAGGGAGATATCTGGAAGGCCTTTTGATGAGGGAGTACCTGTAATACACCTTTCGCTTGGTAAAGCTAGGATAACTGGGATAAGGGAGCCGTTTACATTCAAGGGTGTTGGTTATGCTGTTAGGATACACGAGAAGGTCTCCTGGACGCTTCCAAAACTAATAAAAAACAGAATGCTCGACGAAAAGGTTGGAGCGCTTCTAAGTGTTCTTGTGGATTCCTTTTCAACAATCCTGATAACTGGTCCTAGAGGTGCTGGGAAGACCTCCCTTCTATCCGCCCTCCTGTTTGAGATACCGAAGACGGAGAGGATAATTGTAATTGAGGATACTGCAGAGCTTCCTGTTGAGGAAATGGTGAGGGCAGGCTATGTGGTTGAGCATATAAGGATATCTGCTTGGGACAGTGAGTACGAAATGTCTCCAGAAGAAGCCCTTAGAGCTAGTTTAAGACTTGGAGAAAGCTTCCTGATAATAGGGGAGGTTAGGGGGAAGGAGGCGATAACACTGTTTGAGGCTATGAGGATAGGGGCTGCTGGAAACACTGTTATGGGGACCATCCACGGGAGTTCTGCTGAGGATGTCTTTGACAGGATTGTAAACGAAATTGGAATACCAAAGACATCCTTCAAAGCTACGGACTTTATAATATCTGTAAACAATCTCAGGCTTGGAGAAAGTACCAAGAGGATTAGGAGGCTTATTGAAGTAAAAGAGGTTGGAAAGGATTGGAGGGAAGATCCTAGGATTGAGGGAGGATTCTTGGATATCGTTATCTACGACAGGTTTAGGGATAAGTGGATTGTTAAGAACTTGGAAAAATCTTCAGGAATAAGGAAAATACTTTTCGTCAGGGGGTGGAAGTTTGATGAATTTAAAGAAGTTCTAAAGGCTAGGGAGGAGCTCCTTAGGAAATGTATAAGAAAGGGGATTTTGGATCCCTTGGATTACTCAAAAGCAAAATCTCTTTATTACAAGCTTGTTGAGGAAGGCTTTTCACCAAAGGAGGCAGTTTCGAAGGTGGTTTGATGAAGATTGAAAGGATTGCTTTGGAAGAGATTATTAGGATGATAAGAGAAATTGAAAAGGAACTTCACAGACTAAACCTAGAGATAAGGAGCATAAGGGAGGAATTGGATCTAATAAAGGCAAAACTTTTAAATAAAAGGAGGCAATGAAAGGTTATGATCTTCCCTTTCTTGCCCCTTCCTGGAGTGGGTGGGGGAACCATCGCTAGCAAAGTCATTGCAAAACCTGCAGCTGCAATTGCTAGGAGGATTGGGAGGGCCTTGATAGTTAATTCCTCCAATTGGTTTAGGAAGAAATTTGGAGGTCTGAAAGCTTTCTTGAACAAAAACAAAGATTTGGTTTCTTTTGGTCTACAAACTATTGGAATGCTACTTATGCTTACAAAGATCCCTCCCTTAATGGCAATAGGGTCCGGAATGGTAATAGCTGGAGGACTTATGACAGGTGACTGGAAAACAACACTTGTAATGCTTGGGATAGGCCTTGTTGGGTTTGGGCACGTTGCAGGATCTTTAAACCTTTCATGGCTGGCTTCGGCTCTTAGTCATCTCGGAAGGGCATCCATGTTCCTAAGTTCTGCCGGATTCTTTTTGGATGGGTTCAAGAGGCTTAGAAGAGGGGATATAAGTACTGGATTGGAGAGTATGGCAATGGGACTTCTAGGACTCTCTGAGGGGCCTTTTGGGGTGATGACAAGGGGATTGTTAAGGATGATGGCAAGTGGGATGTTCGTGTCCTCCGGAGCTCTCGAAATTAAGAAAGGGAATGTGGTTTATGGAGCTTTATCAGTAGGGTTTGGTTTGGTGATAGGGAGGGTTGGGAGGATAGAGTACAAGTACGGAAGGGTTGGAGGTGAGGTTGATGCCTTCCTCAGAGAAAGAGTATACAAAGGAGTGGCTGGAGAAGAGGCTGGAAGAGTTGAAGTCAGAGCTAAGAGGAGAATTCTTAGAAAGATTGCGAGACTTGGAGGAAAGATTTTCAAGAGAATTGGAAGAAGTTTCAAAGGAATTGGACGCTTTGGAAGAAGAATTCTTTCAAGAGCTGGAAAGATTGGAGACATTATTGTTAAGGGAATTGGAAAAGTGGGAAAAGCGATTAAGAGATTCTTTATCAAAGGAATTCAAAAAGTGGGAGGAATCTTTGTCAGAGGAATTGGAGAAATTAGACAAAGTGGTGAAAGAGCTGTTAGACTTTCTGTGAGGGGGGAGAGGTATTTCATAGAAAGATTGGCTAGGAGATACAGATCCTTTGTTGCAAGGACAACGGATGGGATACTGAAGTGGTTCTTTGGTAAGGGAAAAAGGGTTGTTGTGGACACAAATTCGATAAGGGGAGGGTTTAAGTTCGTTGATGCAGTTGTCCTGGAAAAGGGGAAAGGAGGGGTGTACGTTGATGTATACGATGTCAAAACAAGGGCTTTGCCACTGGAAGATATAGGGGAAAAGGCCCTTAATAGATATCTTAACAGGGATATTCCAAAGCTTGGATCTGTTGGGGCGAGAAATCTTGAGGGGGCTTTCTCAAAGGTAGATAGGAGATTGTGGAGGGTATTTAGGAATGCCAGGATAAGGAAAAGGACTCTTGTAATAATAGATGGAGCTAACAAGGTTGTTACACCAAGGTCTTTAGAAAAGAAAGCAAGAATTCTGTCAAAAATCCTAAGGAGGTCTAGGAGATATGGTGTTAGGATTAAGAGCATAACGAATTACTTGGGACCTGCTGTTGGGAAACCTTTTGTAAGGAAATCAAGGAAGGTGGAAAGGTCTATTAGAAAAGTATTTGGGAGGATTAGGTCAAGACTAAGGAGGATAAGATCGGGTGTTATCAGAAGATTGTTTAAAAGACCCTCAAGACTGAGATGGTATAGAAGTTCTGTTAAAAGAACTTTGAGGAGATCCTTAAGAAGGACTAGAAATAGGATTAGAGGAAGAACATTCTTAAGAAGAGTGAGACCCAAGATATCTAGAAGGTATGCATCTTTTAGGAGGTCGATTTCTAGGTGGTATAGGAGGAGAAGGTCCTGGATATCCAGGAAGTACAGATCTTTTAGGAGGTCTATCTCGAGGTGGTTTAGGAGTTTTTTTGGAAGGCGTAGGTAATTTCTCTTTTCAAGAAATCCAATACCTTTCTAACAATCCTCATTTCAACACCTATCTTTCTCATAATTCTTTCGATGTCTTTATCTCTTAGCCCAGCCTTTTTCATAGAAAGGATTGTCCTAACAACGTTTCTCAAGTAAATCTCCCTTATCCTCCCTCTCTTTTCTCCGTACTTGAAGGTCGCTGTGAAGGTCAGTATCCTACTAATAACATCTGAGGAAAAACCGACCGTAAAGGAGTACAGGCAAAGAATTTGTTTTGATGTTCCGAGGAGGTAGTAGGTGTTTGAAAATAGGTAGGCTGATAGAGATATCAGAATGATAAAGGAAAAGAATTCTCTTAAAACATCATTCCTTGAAGGCCTTGTGAGGATTTCCCCTAGCAGCACTCCAAGTATAAAAGATATTGCCTCCTCCACAAACACCTCTTCCTCGGAAATCCTTATAAAAAGATCACCGAAGTAACAGGTTATGAGGGGTGTTGAGGCGGCACCTTTGGCGTATGTTCTAGCGGCAATATCTGTTGTAATAGCCCTCTCAATACTCGTCATGATGGGGACCACTATAAAGGGAGGGGTGAAAGAGGCTACGGAGACGATAAACGAATCGATAGTTGAGGGTGTTAGGAGGGCATCTCAAGAGTTATCAGAGACTTTTGGAGAGGAGGATCAGATTGTTATAGATTCTGTTAACAAAACAAATAAGACAATTTACTTCAGTGTTTTCAACTGGAGAAATGCTGAGAAGTTTGATGTAGTAATAAAGGATAAGTCTGGAACAGAGGAAAAGAAAGATCTCCAAATTGTTGACTACTGCGAGTCAAAAGATCTGGATGGAGATGGAAAGGTTGATGATCTTAACTGTAAATATAAATCGGATCTTGAAAAGATGACATCAGGGATATTGGAGATATATCTGAAGAGTTCTGATGGGAAGGTGCTTTCACAGCAGAAATACATTTACAAGTGATCAGATGGTAGAGGAAGAGATATTTAGACCAATTTTAATTTCCCTTTTGATTACAATGACTGCACTTTTAGGTTCAAATGTAATATACAACTTTATTCTTTCTCAAAAGATTGGAAGATTCTACAAGCAGGTAAATGATATGATAAGGACGATGATTTATATGAGAAATTATCTTGAGAAACCTTCCTTCATGAGATTTTACATAGAAATCCCCTCCTACTGCCATTTATCAATAGATAATAGTTCAAACACAATTTCTTATGGATGTTCTGGAAAGAGGTACAAGATTCCAATGAAACAATACAAAATAGAAATACTTTTGATAAAAGGAGGAAAAAATTGCAATATAAACAATGGAAGATTCCTACATGGAGAATACAATATTGTACTGGCTTATGTTGAAAAAATTCCAGGGGAAAAACAGGAATGCGTGGTGTATTTTGATGATATCTCTTGAGTTTATCATTGAGATTTTTGAATTCTTCCTGTTCGTCTATCTACTTATCTTTTTCCAAAAAACTATTTATTTCTTCAGAGAAATGAAGAAGAGTGTTGAGGGAGAAATGATATGCAGCTTGATAAATTTATTGTATGCAAAGGGGGGAGAAATAAAGCTACATCTTGTGGAGAAAACAGAAATAAAAGGAAATATACTGAATTATTCTGGATTTATATGCTATTCAAAGGGATTTTGCAACGAATTTTTTGGATCAGGTTATATAAAGTTTAGATTGAACGGATCTTGCATAGAGGTGGTGGCTTACAATGATTGACAGGGTTTTGGAATCCCTAATAATCTTATTCTTGTTTTTTATCACAATACTCTCAATTCATGCAAAGATTATGGAAGACTTTAAATATTTTAGAAAACTGTCAAAACTTTTCAGATCGTTATCAGAAATAGAGCTAATTTGCAAAGAATCAACAGGAAACCCACTTTATTTTAACTTATCAGACATAAAAGAATATGATTTAATTGTTGAGACATTTGAAAATGGAAGCGTAAGAGTTTACTGTGGAAGTGGTGGTTGTGAGATCTCAGACAGGATCTGTTTTGGGTTGCCAGCTGTTATTTTAAAAGGATCTGAAAAGATACCTGGGAAAATTATGAGGTGTCTTAAATGAGGTCGATTCCAATAATAATATTTTGGATTCTAGCCCTATCTTTTTTCATATTCTATCCTACAGGAAGATCTCATGAAAATCTCCTAAAAACTCTTTACTACAAGGAATATTACAAGAGATTTCTTGACGTCTTGATTGAAACAAGAGAAAATGAACTTAAAGAGCTGGGGAATCTTATAAGAGAGAGCGGCTGTTACAATAAAACAGTTGTTGAAAAGATAAGAGAAATTGGGAGTGTATACAAGATGTACAGGAAGGGAAATTATGAAATATTATTTGGAATTTCTGTAAGATCAAAGAGCACAAATTGTTACATCTATTACAACAGCACCTGCCTTTGTTTCTATGAAGAATTCAAGGATCCTCTTGGTAGAGGAGAAGTGATTCTTGTTGAGGAAGCTGGAAAGGTATCCAGGAAGGTAAACATTTCTTTTATCGAGGAGGTCTCAATTGGGTACTTCAGATAACTTTATTTATACTTCTTGAGAATCTGTTTTTATGTCCGTGCTTGGAGTGATAATATTGATATTGATCATAACGTTCTTCACGATATATATCGGGATGAGATATCAGCTGGAACAGAAGATATTGGAGATTGTTGGAGAGGGATTGAAGATATGCTAGATTTTTTGTTGTTTTTTTCCGGAATACTCATGGCAGAGATGTTATCCCCAGGGTTTGAATTTTATGAGGAACTGCTCCACGTATTCCTAATCGTTCTTATCGCTGTTACCGTTTTTGGAAAAGATTACAAGATACTTGGAAGTCCTTACCTCTACAACTTTTTCTCAGGATTTTCATCAACCATTTCATCAATGTTCCTCGTACAATCTTTCAAATGCTTAAAGCAAATATTAAAGAGAAGGAGGAGGATGGAGATTGCTAGGAAAATTAGATTGCTAAGGGATATAAGGGAAAGGCTAAGATAGTATTTGCTGTATTTCTTCCTCACTAAATCCTTTTGCTCTCAATCTTCTTTCTATCACCTTTTTTCTCTCAGGATCTGAAAGATCAAGCTCAACAATCTCAACCTTTGATGGATGGATGGGATATTTTACCCTAGTACCATCCTTCTTTACTATTTCAGCCTCCTCAACAAATATCCTATACCTCTCGTAGTCCACATCAACAACCTTTCCAACAACATCGTAGAATTTTCCTCTAACAATCCTAACAACGTCCCCTTTCCTTACAGGAATGTTCCTTATCTTGTACTTCTTTCTCAACTCCTTTGAAAGAGGTGCGCTCATAAGTTTTCTCCTTATGTGAAGTGGAGCATAATAAATGTACTTCCTCTGTTTCCTTGGTTGGATGGATCTTATCCAGCTCCTGCTCCACTTCTTTTTCATCTACACCACCACCTTTGCAATCTTTCCAAGTGGAAGGAACCTTTGTACAGCCTCCCTAGCAACAGGACCTTTTATAATAGAGCCTACAGGCTCTCCTTCCTCATTTTTGACAAGAACGCATGCGTTGTCCTCAAATTTTATTCTTGTCCCATCAGCCCTTCTATATTCTTTTCTTGTCCTTATTATAACTGCCATAACAACCTTGTGCTTCATTTCTGGTTTTCCTTCTATCACAGAACCCCAGACCAAATCCGCAATCCCAGCAGCTGGTAATCTTCTCCTAACTCCATGGTATCCTTTTACAGCAATTATTTTTATCTTCTTTGCCCCTGAATTGTCCGCAACATCAACAACAGCTCCAACAGGCAAGCATCTAACAACACTTGCCTTTATTGGTCTCATTTCTTCACCACCTGCAAAACAACAAAGTGCTTTGCCTTTGACAGTGGTCTGCATTCCCCAATTATTACCTCATCACCTTCCTTTGCATTTATACAAGGGGGGTTGTGAGCAAAGACCTTCGTCTTCCTCCTCTCATATCTTTCGTACTTTTTCAAATAGTAAAGCCTTTCCCACTCAACAACAACTGTTTTATCCATCTTGGCTTTTTTCACAATTCCTCTGAATATCCTGCCTCTAACGGACAGTTTTCCATGCCAAGGACAGTAAGGATCATCACACTCCCTTTCGGGAGGTTCTATTCCCTCTATTCCTATATCTCTAACCATGCTTCTTCTAGGAAATTCAATCTTTTTTTAAACCTTTTGTTTCAATGGCCTTTAAGAGGAGCTCAAAATAACTCTTCCTAACCTTTATCCTCTTCTTTAACCTCTCCTCAGGTCTTCCAACGAGGATTTCTCCAGGTATGTATACCTTAACATTCCCAAGATCAAACTCGAATACACAGATTTCTTTTAAAATCCTCTTGATACCTTTTTCCGTCCTTATTAGTATTGTATTCCTTGTTTCATCAACAATTTTCCCCTCTATTCCAATACAATCTTTGTTTTTTGACCAAACAACTTTGCATTTCAACCCTATTATTTCATGCCATGGAAGCTCTGAAGGTTTCACAAATCCTACTTGTCTTAAAAGAAAATAAAAGTTTTGGAGTGGGCCCGGCGGGATTTGAACCCGCGACCATCCGGTTAAGAGCCGGACGCTTTAGGCGGAGGGTGGTGGCCTGGACTTTATTGGTTTTACAAGATTTAAAAACTTTTCTAAGGACCTTTGATCCGTTATTCTGATAACATAACAGCCCCTATCAAATCCTATCTTTGTTGTCTTTATTTTGAAGTGTTCCATAACTCTTTTAAAAAAGAGTACAGGGT
>CAZUOK010000007.1:8218-8696 GCA_964622145.1 Candidatus Woesearchaeota archaeon
CAATTGAGCAACATAATAGACATACATTCTCTTGTGATAGGGATACTTCTTGGAGTATCTCAAGTAAATTGATCCCTCCGCATTGAACAGTCCCCTGACAAAAGGTATCCAAAGAAATTTATTATCCTTTATGAATTTTGGAACAATCTTATTCTCTCTTCCTGGCGCAATTCCTATGGATAACACTTTCTCTATTAATGACATCTTCTTTGTATGAAGATAAACGGTGTTTCCTCTTTCCTTTATCTTCGCTTTTACTCCAAAATACTTTCTTAAAAAACATCTAAGTTTCTCCAGATACTGTCTTTCATTTATATTTGCTGACAAAACTAACTCATAAACAAACTTCTTCTTTTCCTTGTTGTAGTACCTTGAAATACAACCGTCTCCGATAAAAAATCCCAAAAATTCCGAGAATCTTCTAAGAAAAAGAAGAGATGGTACGGCCACCACCCCCCTCTACCTGGCTGAGCTACGG
>CAZUOK010000007.1:8706-12993 GCA_964622145.1 Candidatus Woesearchaeota archaeon
ACTCTTCGGTGATATTCCTTTATAATCTTTGCGAGGGTGCTGAGAAATTTTATAAATGAACCACCTTTCACATCACTCCATGGCAAAGAGAGGAGGAACGAGACACCTAAAGAGGCATGCTGCTCCAAGGTCATGGCCCGTTGTTAGGAAGGGATACACTTGGATTACAAAGCCTAGTCCAGGTCCTCACCCAAAAGAGATGTCCGTGCCACTCCTTATACTTATAAGAGATATCCTAAAGCTTGCTGAAACCGCTAGGGAAGCTAGGAAGATTATAAAGGCTAGAAAGGTACTTGTTGATAAGAGGATTATTACAGATCACAGATTCCCTGTTGGTTTGATGGACGTTGTTGAGTTTCCAGATCTGGGAAAGTATTACAGGATTTCTTTGAACAGGAGGGGGAAGATAACAGCCTTTGAAATAGAGGAAAAAGAGTCCGAATACAAGCTCGTAAAGATAAAGAACAAGACAACGGTAAAGGGAGGACATATACAGCTAAATCTCCACGATGGGAGGAATATATTAATAAGGGTCTCTGATCCGAAGAATCCTGTTGAAGATGTTTACAAAACGAAGGATTCCCTGCTAATAAGACTTCCGAGCCAGGAGATAGTGAACCATATAAAATATGAGGTTGGGAAGTTGGCATTTCTCATAGGAGGAAAGCACGTTGGGGAGCTTGCAAGGATAAGGGGGATAAGAGAGTATAAAGGGCCATGGCCTAACAGAACAATCCTTGAAAGCAATGGAGAATCCTTCGAAACACTGGAGGAATATGTATTTGTTGTTGGAGAAGAAAGCCCAGTGATAAAGGTGATAGGAGATGAATCCAATGAGGAGAATAATGCTTGACAAAGTTGTTTTACATATAAACGTTGGAAATAGGATTGAAAGATTAGAGAAGGCTAAGATACTCCTGGAAAGGATAACGGGGAGGAAACCAGCTCTTGTTAAGGCGAAGAAGAAGGTTCCAGCTTGGGAAATAAGACCTGGGAAGCCGATAGGATATAAAGTGACGCTGAGGGGAGAGGATGCGAGGAGGATATTGAAGTTGATGTTTGAAACTGTAGACAACAAAGTAAAGGAGGAATGGTTTGATGAGTACGGTAATCTGTCGTTTGGAATAAAGGAGTATATAGATATTCCAGGAATGAAATATGATCCAGAACTTGGAATAATGGGTCTTGATGTTTGCGTTTCATTTAAAAGACCTGGATACAGAATTGCTGAGAGAAGAATTGCTAGGAGGAGAATTCCAAAAAGGCATAGGATAACAAAGGAAGAAGTTATTGAATTCCTAAAAAGGGAGTTTAATGTTGAAATCGTCTGATCAAAACGTTAATAAATAATCTATATGGAGGGTTTAATGCCATGCCAAAGGCGGATTGGAGGATATTTTTAAAGCAAGTGGGGCACAAACCAGGGAAGTTGATCAAGGTACTCAAGCATAACAAGCCAAAGGAGAGGAAGTTTGGTTATGGGGTATCTAGGTGTAGGATTTGTGGGAGATCTAGGGGAATGATAAATAAATATGGCCTTAGAATCTGTAGACACTGTTTCAATGACATTGCAAAGCAAATGGGATGGTGGAAGTGGGGTCATTGATATGAGTAGAGATATCATTGCGGATGCCTTGAGTGCGATAACAAATGCGGAGATGAGGGGGAAAAAGGAGGTAGCAATAACCCCAGTATCAAAACTACTCTTGAATATCATAGAAATCATGAAGAAAGAAGGTTACATAGAGGACTATGAGATAATAGAGAATAATAAGGGAAATGGACTGATAGTTAAACTAAAAGGGGCAATAAACAAGTGCGGGGCAATAAAACCAAGATTTTCTGTAAAATTTGAGGAGTGGGAGAAGTGGGAGAGGAGATACCTTCCGGCAAAGGACTTTGGGATACTTATTGTGTCAACCCCGGAAGGAGTTATGACCCACCAAGAGGCAAAGAGGAGGGGGGTAGGAGGGGTGCTTGTAGCGTACGTGTACTAGGTGGTAAAATTGGAGAGGAGGTTGAAGATTCCTGAAGGTGTTGATGTTGAATTGGAGTTTTTGGGAAAATTAGAGGGATATAGGATAAAAGTTAGAGGTCCAAAGGGGGAAGTGGAAAGAGTTTTGGGATATCCTGGAGTTGAAATAAAAAAGGAAGGAGATGAGATTGTTATAAGAAGCGAAAGCGATAAAAGAAGGTATAAAGCCCTTGTTGGAACATATGCAGGGCATATAGAGAATATGTTTAGGGGAGTTACGGAGGGATTCAAGTACAAGTTGAAGATTGTTTACGCTCACTTCCCTATACAGGTGGAGGTGAGGGATGGTTATGTTTACATAAAGAATTTTCTTGGTGAAAAGGCTCCAAGGATTGCAAAGATACTAGAGGGTGTTGAGGTAAGTGTGAAGGGGGATACAATAGAAGTGAGTGGGATAGATATTGAGAAGGTTGGCCAAACGGCTGCAAACATAGAACAGGCTACGAGGATAAGGAGGCTTGATAGGAGGAAGTTCATAGATGGGATATACATTGTTGAGAAGCCATGGTGATGGGAATGAGGTTAAGGAAGATCATATTTAAAAGGCAATCCTGGGCGAAGTGGATAAGAATAAAGAGGAAGGCGGATGTTTGGAGAAAACCTAAGGGTTATAACTCAAAACTCAGAAAGAGGATGCAGGGATATGGTAGGATGCCAGATCCTGGTTATAGGGTTCCAAAAGAGGTAAGGTATCTACACCCAATTGGAAAGAAAGAGGTTTTAATTCACAATCCAAAGGAACTCGAAAAATATGATCCGAAAGAATATGTTGTAAGGATTGGGGGGGCTGTTGGACTTAGGAAGAAGATTGATATTTATAAGAAGGCTAAGGAGATGGGGTTTTGGGTGCTAAATCCTCCAAAGGTGGAAGGAAATGGCTGAGGAAAGGAAGTATTTTGATCTTGAGTTCCACAGAAGGATTGCTGCTGACATACTTAAGTGTGGATTAGATAGGGTTTGGTTTGATCCGGAAAAAGTTCAAGAAATAGCCCAGATGATAACTAGAGAAGAGATTAGGATTGCCATTCACAAGGGATGGATAAGAAAGCTTCCCGTTAAGGGACAATCCAGATACAGGGCAAATCTCTTGAGATTAAAGAGGAAGAAGGGAAGAAGGAGGGGATATGGTAAAAGAAAGGGAAAGAAGAGTGCAAGAATGAAGCCAAAGAGAATTTGGGTGTATAGGATAAGAAAGATGAGGAAGTTTCTTAGGATGTTAAAGGAAAAGGGGATGATAGATTCCAGGACTTATAGGAGGTTGAGGCAGCTTGCAAAGGGAGGATTCTTCAGGACACTTTCCCACTTAAAGCTCTACGTAAACAAGGAGATACTTGGTAGGGGATGAAGATGGCAAGAGGACCAACCTATGCTGTTAAATTTAGGAGAAGGAGGGAGGGGAAGACGAATTATAGGAAAAGACTCAAGTTACTCTTGTCTGGGAAACCAAGGCTTGTTATAAGGAAGACAAACAGATACATAATAGCCCAGGTTGTAATCTTTGATCCAAAAGGAGATAGGACAATTGTTTATGCTACATCAAAGGAATTGAAGAAATATGGATGGCCGTATCCAAGTTTTAAGAACATACCTGCAAGCTACTTAACCGGATTTCTCCTTGGAATGAAGGCTAAGAAGGCTGGGATAAAGGAGGTAATACTTGACGTTGGCCTCCATCCTGTAACAAAAGGAAATAGGATATTTTCATGCTATAAAGGATTTTTGGATGCTGGTGTTAGCTCCCCTCACTCTGATGATTACTTTCCAACAGATGATAGGGTAAGGGGGGAGCATATTGTAAAGTATTATGATATGCTTAAGGAGGATCCGGAAAGATTAAAAAGGCAATTTGGAAGGTATAACGAAGATATTTACAAGATGCCTGAGATTGTTGAGAAGGTTAAGGAGAAAATAATGAAGGAATTTGGTGAAGGATGATGGAAGAATGGGTTCCAAAGACGAAGCTTGGTAGGATGGTAAAGGAGGGGAAGATAACCGATATAGATCAGATACTCGATAAAGGATTGAGGATAATGGAGCCAGAAATTGTTGATTACTTGCTCCCAAATCTTGAAGTAGAATATCTGGCGGTTGGGCAGCTAAAGGGACCAAGGGGAGGTGGGAGAAGGACAATATTCAGACCAACTGCTAGAAAGACTGCTGAGGGATCTAGGTTAAGTTATGGGGTAATGGTTGTTGTTGGAAATGGGGATGGTTACATAGGATTGGGATATGCAAAGTCTCAGGAAAGAGAG
>CAZUOK010000007.1:13003-13906 GCA_964622145.1 Candidatus Woesearchaeota archaeon
ATATAATAAAGATAGCTAGGGGATGTGGATCCTGGGAATGTGCCTGTGGAGAACCACATTCTATTCCGTTTAGGGTTGAGGGGAAGTGCGGAAGTGTTAGGGTTGTGTTTATGCCAGCCCCAAAGGGTGTTGGGCTTGCGGTTAATGATACTGCAAAGGTCTTCTTTAGACTTGCTGGTGTTAGGGATGTTTGGGGTCAGAGTTTTGGGGATACGGATACGAGAGTAAATCTAGCTTATGCAATATTTGATGCTTTGAAGAAGCTAACAACAACAAGGGTTAGAGGAAGCTTCAAGGAGTTTTCAGGAATGACAGTTGGGAGGTTGAAGTAGTATGATAGCAGTGATCAGGATAAGGGGCAGGGTTGGTGTAAGGGAAGACATCGAGAAGACACTTCGCTTACTTCGATTAAGAAGGAAGCATACCTGTGTTGTCCTGAGGCCAACAAAGGATATTGCTGGAATGATAAATAAAGTAAAGGACTACGTCACTTGGGGGGAAATTGATAGGGAAACTTTGAAGGAACTTCTGATAAAGAGGGGAAGGCTTGTTGGAAACAAGAAGCTAACAGAGGAATATTTGAAAGAAAAGCTTGGAATGAGCCTTGATGATGTTGTTGATAAGATAATGAAGGGAGAGATGAGACTAAGGGATATACCCGGATTGAAGCCCTTTTTCAGGTTAAGCCCTCCTAGGGGAGGGTTTGAGAGAGGGGGGATAAAAAGACCCTTCCATCTGGGTGGTGCGTTGGGGTACAGGGGGAGGTATATAAACGATCTAATAAGGAGGATGATCTGAGATGGTTGTGCACAGGAGAAAGAAGTCTAGAAAAAAGAGTTTTAGGAGGAGGGGGGAAAGAAGGAGAGGTGCTGGGAATAGGGGAGGTAGAGGAAGGGCTGGGTT
>CAZUOK010000008.1:0-1631 GCA_964622145.1 Candidatus Woesearchaeota archaeon
GGAGAATTATGATATTAGGAAAGCAATATTTCTTGTTTGGGAATTCATTTCAAAAGACTTAGAGTGGTATTTCAAAAGAGGTGGAGGAAGAAATGAAGAAGCACTTAAATCATTCTTAGAAATGTTATACCCATTCACTCCATTCACAGCAAAAGAAATTGCTGAAAAAATTGGATATAAAGTAGAAAGGATTAAAATTAGAGGAGAAATTGACGAAAAGATTGAGAAGGAGGAGAGGTATTTGATGAAGTTTATTGAAACAGTAGAGAAGCTGAGAAGAATTTTTGAGAGAAAGGGAATGATACCAAAGAAGATGCTTGTGAAGTTTGCAAGTGAGGAAGAAAGAAAGATTGTTGAGGAAAACAAGGAGTTTTTAGAAAGAGAATTAGGGATCTCAATAGAGTTTTCAGAGGAGATAAAGAGAAGGGTAAAGCCTTGGAAACCTGCAATTGAGTTTGTTTTTTAAAGGCAATGTTTTTATAATCTTTTCTTTTTCTCTTTATGTGGAATTTCCAGAATTTGTTAAAAAATTATATTGAAGAGCTGAAGAAAAATCCAAAGGTTTTTTGCAATTTATTTATTTGGAAGCAGGGCAAATTTGCAGAGAAACTGAAGTTTGATGTGTTAAAGAGGTGGCTGGATTTTAAATACTTTTACGAGGTGGCTCCATGAGAGAGTTAAAGATTTTTCAGATATCTACAAATATCTCAAGGATGAATCTTTGGGAGTAAAATCGGTAGGAGATCTCGATGATTTAAGAACATATTACGCGGTATTTTCAAAGATTTAGACTGGTTGGTAAAACTAAGGAATAGAATTGCACATAGGTATGAAGAAGTTATACTAAACCAAGCTTGTTGATAAATTTCTTATAATCCTCTCTGAATGCCTCTAAATCTATTGAAAAATTTGAACCCCTCCTTACCACAACATCATCTTTAGTAATCATTCCGGGAATGTTTTCCGAAACTCTCGAGGATACGAGTATTAGATATCCTATTCCTGAAGGCTCAAGCAAAGATATTAAGGTGTAGTCATGCTTATTGTATATTATTTGCCCAATTTTCACTCTGTCTACTTTAAAATAACTCGAACCGACCGGATACAAGACAGGGTGTTTCAATGCAATGTTTATATCACTAAGATCAATCCAATTATCTACCCTAACTCCTCCATACCCTTTTATGAGTATGTACCAGAGACCCAGTCTAAAGAGCATTCCCCAATGCCTACAAACCCCTCTTTTCTTCTTTAAGGACTCAAGAAACGATAAATCTTTAGAATTTTTATCATATTTGTAGAATCTATTGCAAAATTCTATTAGATCAGAGATTTTTTGGTTTAATTGGGAGGATTTAGACAACATCTTTTCGAAGTTCTCCTTGAGGAGACCCGCGACATCATCCACAGTATTTTTTAGGATCTGCCCTTAAAAAAAGTTACCCTTACTCAGTGAAAACTTTTGAGTTAGGAGATTACTACGTTGAAGTAAGAACCCTCTTATATCAGGAAAGTTAGGGAGTAACCTTCAGTCAGGAAAATATGAAAGGATTTTGGAGGGGCCTGAGAGAATTAGAAATGATTATGAAACCTGCAGAGGGCGCGGAAGGCTCTTTCAGTAATTCTCATAA
>CAZUOK010000008.1:1731-4146 GCA_964622145.1 Candidatus Woesearchaeota archaeon
AATCCCAGATATCAAGGAATGTGATGGAAAGGTAAAGGCATTTCTAACGGCCATTTCCTAGAACCTCTCTTATAACGTAAATATCTTCACCCACCTTCTTGAGATTTTCCAGGGAGAGTTCAAATCCTTTCCAAACCGTCAGAAGCGCTTTGTAATCTTTACCAACAAGCTTTATAACGTCTTCCAGGATTTCCACATCCCAAACAAATACATTTGCTTTATCCCTAAAGAAGGTTATTGCAAAGGGTTTTCTGTTCAAATACCCAAACATCTTTTTGTTTTCCATATAGAAGCTCATCCTTATCTCCTGGAACATGAGCACATGTTCTGACACAAGATCAACCTTCGACAATATTTCTTTGCCAAGGATATCTTTTCTTTTTATCTTCTGTACCTCTGCAGAAGGCCTTTCAGATACTTTCGGTTCTACCTCATAAACCTCAAAAACCCTCCACTTCCTGAATCCTATCCTTTCATAGAAGCCCACAACGTCTTTCCCCGGAACAGCAATGATTCTCTTATATCCCAATTTCCCATAATACTCACAGACAAAGTTCACGAGTTTCCTCCCTATCCCCTTTCTTCTTTCTCTTTTCTTGACTTCTATGTATTCTAAATAGATCGTCTTTTCGTATGTCTTAGTTGGAAGGAGTTCAATAAATCCTAGTATTTCCCCATCTTCTTCGTACACGAATACTTCTCCAAAGTTTAGGAATACCTTATACCTCTCTTTGAGGAGTTCGGTACAACACCAATCTCCCTCATTTAGCCAAGCCTCTTCTAAGGAGCTGTATTCATCTCCATCAAGGACAAGGCTGACTATTTTTGGGATGTCTGTAGGAGAAAGTTTCCTGATGATTACCATAATTCTTTTAGGAGTAAAAATTCTTTTTAAAGTTACATAAGCTAGGATAATACTGCAGCAATGTTGGGTTTTTTCCTTCTTTAAAACTCTATGAATACATCTTTTTACCTTATTTTACCATTTGTAATTGAGAATTTTGCGATGGCCCCGCCGGGATGGATCTAGGGGTCGATCCAGTAAGGTTAGTAAAGCTAGAAACTTTTAGTATATTACACAAAGCGTCTTTAGAAAATTGGAACATATAGTGTTGCAAAACATATTGCTCAAAAAGTTTATTAACAAAAGAATATTATCTGCTTTTTATGGGCAATTATGGATTAGAAGAAGTCATTATAAGCATAACGAAAAGATGTCCATATTTCTGCTCTTTTTGCTTGCTAGATGCTATACCGTACCCTTATGACATAAAAGAAACTCCGAGTGATGAAATATCCAGCAATATATGGAAAATAACCTTGGACAAATTACTAAAGATAAACAAAAGTATTAAAAACATTGACATTAGTGGAGGTGATCCTCTTTTCTACACATATATGAGGGGACTGATTAGATATATTCTAGAAAAGGTACCTCACGAAATACTTTCTATAAGTACCACTGGAAAGAATTACCTAGTAAAACTAAGATTATTAGACGAAATAGATTATAATGGAGAGATTGAACTAACAATAGATACTCCTCCAGAAGTTATGGACAAAGAGAGAGGTAAATATAGTGAACTTAATCATAAGTTTGCTAAAATCCTCATAGATAAAGGATATAAAGTCATAATAGTTACTGTACTAAGAAGGGATACTATTGTTTATTTAGAGGAATTAACTAAGGTTATTCAAGAGTTGGGACCAATGGAATGGTCAATAATACCATATTACTCTGTGGGTAGGGGAGTAGATAAAGATCTTGTTCCAACAGCTACCCAATTGTTTGGAGCCTATCTGACATTGAAGAGGTTTTCGGAGGAAAGTGGTATACAGGTAAAATTTCAACATTCTATGTACTTCTTAATTAAAGAGACATTAGAAAAATATCTTAATTTAAAGATAAGAGCTAGGTGCGAAATCCCATATCAAATTGGTATTCTACCAAATGGAGATGTTGTCTTTTGTCCGTGGGGTTTAGAGAGGGATGGATCTCCTTTTTTATGGAACAAAATAGGAAACATCGCTGAAGAAAACATTGAAATAATACTTAAGAGGAGGACTGAAATAATAAGAAGGAAATTTGAAAAGAAAGGATTCAATTTCTGTCGAACAAGAACCTTTACTGAAGGTGATTACAAATGATTCTTGAAATATCAGTAAGATCTGCAGTAACAAAAATCAAAGGAGGAATAAAGGCTTTTCTTAAAGGATTACCGGTCAGGCTATCTCTAAATCCTTATATTGGTTGTTCTCATTGTTGCATTTATTGCTACAACAAATTTCTAGTTAGATTTAGAAAAGAGTACAAAACTTTTGAAGATGTATGTAATATTATAATTGCTAAAAAGAATTTACCAGAGATTTTAGAAAAAGAAATCATTCTCGAACTTAAAGTTAAGGAATTAAGTA
>CAZUOK010000008.1:4156-13653 GCA_964622145.1 Candidatus Woesearchaeota archaeon
ACTCTGGATTGGAAGCATTTCAGACCCCTATCAACCAATCGAGAGAAAATATGAAATCACAGAAAAGTGTTTGGAAGTTTTGGTAAAAGAGAGGTTTCCATTTTCAATATATACAAAAAGCGATCTAGTTGTTAGAGACTTAAATTTAATCAAAGAATCTCTATCTGAAGTAATTTTTACAATAACTTCCTTAGACAAAGAATTTAAGAGAATTTTTGAACCAAGGAGTCCAAGCTATGATGCAGTTCTTGAAGCTTTGGAAGAAACTTCAAAGATAACAGATACGAGAGTAGCGATTCTTCCAATTATCCCCTCTTTTAACGATAATACTGAAATGTTAAAAGAGTTGATTAAAGAAGTTAAATATAGAGGAGCAAAAAACGCATTTGTAGGTTTTCTAAGATTAACTCCTTTAATAATTAAAAATATGAAAGAAAAGCTCGGAGAAAAATTTAATGAAATTTGGAAATACTATGGAGAGAAATTTGCTGGAGCTCTAATTCCAAAGAAAGAATATAGAAAGAGGATATTAGAAGAACTTTTTAAATTCTCAAAGGAAATCAATATTGGTTTTTACGTAGAAGATCCTTTATTCTTTTATAACAAGAAAGAGACAAGAATTGATAGATTTTACTATGCAACATACCAAGATTTTCTTTTCTATTATAATGAACTCAAAGACCCTAAAAGAGCCTATGAAGAAATAAGAAGAAAGTATCTAGTTGATGTGAATCTAGAGGATATTCTGGAAAGTCCAAAGTGGTACTCATAATAGTATGATTATGCTATGGCTCCGCCGGGATTTGAACAGGGTTATGGGATGAAAAGTTTCATTAAGTTTATAAGCTAAGTTAGAAGCTATATTTCTATGGTAACCATAACAATTGAATTGCCTGAGGAGATTGTCCTTTTGTCAGAAAAGGATGAGATCTTAAAGTATATGATAAAGGAATCATTAAAAAATATTGTTTCCAAGTATTTGCTTGCAGAAGAACTAACTAAGGATGTTAAAGTCTCTGAGGAGGAAATTCTTGAAATAGATAGTGAGATTAAGAAAAAAGCTTGGAGGGAGCTGAAGAAAAAATGGAACTTGTCATAGATACAAACAAGATTCTTTCAGCAATAATAAGGCCTGGTATTGTGAGAAAAATAGTAATTTTCTCCGGAATAACTTTTTATTCTCCTGAATCTATGGTCAAAGAACTGATTTCACATAAAAATAGAATATGCAGAAAGCTTGGGATAACAGAAAAAGTTTTTAATTACATATGGAAAAATATTGTATTCCCTAACATAGTTCTTGTATCTGAGGAGAAATTTTCAGATAAAATAAGAAGTGCATATAACATAGCAAAAACTTTTGATGAAAAAGACACACCATTTATAGCTTTATCATTGAAGCTTGGAATTCCAATTTGGACAAATGATAGAGATATAATTGTAAATTCTTTAAAAACTGGAAAGTATATCGCTTTGGATACAAAAGCTGTTATTGATTTGATAAAGGGAGTGAAAATAAAAGAAGTATTAGAAGATCTAAGGAGGAGATATGGGGATTTTTTCAAAACTACAACAAAGAACTCCTTTTTGGCTTAAAGTTTATTAAAAATATGTTTTGCGATGGCCCCGCCGGGATTTGAACCCGGGTCACGGGCTCGAAAGGCCCGCATCCTTGGCCGGGCTAGACGACGGGGCCTACAATAGGAAAAATCTAAGATCATTAAAAAATTTACTACCTATTCTTGAAGGCCCATTCCCTTATAACAACCTTCCTCCTCTTTGCCTTGAAGTAATTTGAATAGAAATCTATGAGAAACCTCACAGCACCACCCATTTTCTCAAGCCTCCTTGAAGATGTTATTACCATCGTATTCTCCAGCCACGCTATCTTTCCCTCATGGTCTCTAATTTTGTACGAAAATTCAATATCCTCCCCAGGATAAACATTTTCTGGAAATCCTCCAAGCTCAAAGAATACGTCTCTCCTCACTACAGTAAAACTTCCAAACAGCCAACCCTTCTTAAATTTTATTAAGAGTTCATTCACCTTGTTTGTCATCCAGTACATATGTATGTACTTTGGATTATCGGGATATATTGGGCCAGTTGCTGCAATAACTTCAGGATCTTCGAATGCTTTCTTTACTTCCTTGAGAAAATTCCTCGTTACAATACTATCAGCATCCAAAAATGCAAGTATCCTTCCCTTTGATATCCTCGCTCCAGGATTCCTGTTAAATGCAGGACTCCCAATCCTTCCCGTTATAACGATCTTGTCAGCATATCTTTTAGCTATTTCAACAGTTTTATCCTTACTTCCACTGTCACCAACTATTATCTCATAACTCCCATCGAAGTCCTGATCTCTAAGGGAAAAGAGACATCTCTCTATGTATTTTTCTTCGTTCAGAGTAGGGATGATCACAGATATCTCAGGATCCTCAACCTCCCTTATCGTTATTACTTCCACAATCTCCTATGATCCTTGGACAACTATTAAAAACATTATTACCTTAAAATCACCACCTGTGATGAGGGTTACAGTTGCTGAGCCGTGATGACCCTGGGCAGGTCTGACACCACCAGAGAGTAGGATCTAATTTCAGGCTTCTTTTTATACTTTTCGCACCTAATAACCCTTATGGCAGAAGACTATGAGATATTCATAGCTCCTGAGGTTCGAAAAGTAAAGAGAGAAGTAAGGAAGATTGTGGATGAAGTTGAAAGGATAAGAGAAGTCCTTGAAGATTCTGTAAAAGATTTCACAGATTCTGTGGACGAATTTAGAAAAGAAGTATCAAAGATGAGCAGTGTTTCAATAAATTTGATAGCCAAGATGACAGAACTCATGATAAAGGTCACGGAATTGACAAGAGATGTTAGAGAGATGATAGAACTCCTGAGGATGGTTGGGGAGGAAGTGGGCTCAGAATCCCCAACGACTAGTGAGGAAAGTGTTGATGTCGAAAAAATAATCGAGGAAAATAGATTACTAAGAGAAGAAATAGAAAAACTAAAAGAAGAGATAGAAAGATTGAAGAAAAAGACTCCTATAATAATGCCTAGGGTTGTGAAATGAGGGGGTTGTCTCCAATAATATCTACCTTACTCCTTCTCGTCATAGGGGTTACTGTGTCTACGATATTTTTCTACTGGTACACAAACTTCCAGAAGACATTACAGTTTAAGATTGAGGAGCAGGCTGAGAGGGAACTGGAACAGTATGGATACAAGATTGAGGTAGAAGAAGTTGTGTGTAATTCTTCCTCAAACAAGATTGTGATTTACATAAGGAACACTGGAGAAAAGATCATACCATCTGGTCAAGCTTATGTATACCTCTACGACGAAAATTACACACCCATAACATCATTCTCCGTTGACTTCTTAGGGCTAAATCCGGGTCAGGTTTATGTTATGAACATTTCGTACTCTGGTCTTATAAAGGGGGAAAGATACTATGTTAAGGTGACTGTTCCAAAGTATTCGCAGGGAAGTAGAGGAGATTGTGAGGCGATATGAATCCTTTTATCCAAAAGCTATTGGTACTTTCGATCGTTGGGATCTCAATAATATCTTCCTATATGTGGGTATACCCTCTGACAAAGAAGGTAACGGGAAAGGGTAAGTTGTACGATTGCTTGGAAGCCCTTGAGGAAATTGGAAAGGCAATAGAAGCTGTTGGGGAAACCGGAAGTCCTTATGAGATTGAGCTCTATGTACCAGGAGAAATAAGAATCTTTGAAAATTACATAGAATTAAAGGTAAAGACAAATTACCCCCTCGTCTCTCAGACAAACTTCTTACCATTGAATACCGAGGTCCTTCCGGAAGATAGGAAGAAAATAAGTCTCGTTCCCTATACCTCCCTAAACTGTACAAGTGTAAACTGTACTTGGTGTCTGGATAAGGGTTGTGATATCAAGGAAGTAAAGATTGGGAACTTTTCTGATGAAAGGTTTGCAATATTCTGGATACAAGATAGATATGCCTCCATATGCTTTACAAATGACACACTGGATGACAATTACCTGTCGATAGATGAGAATAACTGTTACTACGAAAATGAGTATTACAAAGGTTATAGGATCCTTCTCATTGATGAAAATGGAGATTACGCAATATTAGAGGGAAAAAAGGTTAGAAGTGTTGTTCTAAAAGGAGAAAAAAGGACTGCTATTGTAGCTAAAACTACTGGATACAAAGAGTACATAACAGAATTCAGGTTATATATCCTCGATATTCTCGACAGGAATGGCGTGAGAGAAAGTATTAAGTTTAGATGTAAGAGGGGCTGTTGGAAGGAGAGTGGTATTAGAAAGATCTATCTAGAATTGGGAGATGTTACTGTTGAGGAGGGGAACATCACGAAGTTTATAAATGTTGAAGTATCCTAGAGGACTTGTGGATATAAAAAAATTGTTAAGATTGTTAAGGGAAGCTAGGAAGAGGAAATTGTTGAGAAAATATAAGAAAAAGAAAACTTCAAGATTATTTCATGCTGTAGGGCATATTGGAGTATCTAAGTCTTCTGTAGGGAAAATAACTGGAGTTTCTGTCCCAACCCCTCCCATTATAGTTAAGGTGAAAACCGAAAAAGGAGAAGAAATACCAACAGGTCCCGTTATCATAGAGTATAAGCCAATAAAGCTTCCTAAGTTTGAAGAAAAGGAGGAAGTGTACCTGAAGGATGTTGCATCCCTAATCCTTCCAAAGGAGGTCATTGACAAACTGAAGAAGGTTCACGAAAAGATCCCACTAATAGAAGTCAAACTAAACGGAGAGAGCAGGATAATGGCTTACGGAGAAATAAAATGGAACGATGAAATGCAGTCCCTTATATACGAAGTGCATGAGCCAAAACTTAGTGAAAGAGAGAGGGAGATCTTGGAAGAACTAAGGAAATATATTGAAGAAAAGCTTGACATAGACTTCAGAGCTATAAGAAATGTTGAGGAGGCAAACAAGTACATAATGGAGAAGATGAAGGAAGGTCTCAAGAAGATGGGATACAAACTTGATAAGGACACCATGTTCAAGATCCTTTATTATCTTCAGAGAGACTTTGTTGGTTTGGAGAAGATAGAGCCCCTGATGAGAGATCCAGACATAGAGGATATTTCTTGTGATGGCGTGGGTATACCAGTCTTTATTTATCACAGAAATCCTATGTACGGGGAAATGCCAACCAATATCGTGTTTGAGACAAAGGAAGAGCTGGACAATTTTATTATAAAGCTTGCTCAGAAGGCTGGAAGGGCCATTTCCGTTGCAAATCCTCTATTGGACGGATCCCTCCCAGATGGATCGAGGGTCCAGGCAACCTTTGGTACGGATATAGCAAGGAGGGGTAGTAACTTTACAATAAGGAAATTCTTCAGGAGAGTTCTGACTCCAATAGATTTACTAGAGTATGGAACTCTGAATGAGACCATCTTGGCATACTATTGGCTTGCTGTGGAGTCCAGAATGAGCATGCTAATAGCAGGACCAACAGCCTCTGGAAAGACAACACTTCTAAATGCTATCTCCCTGTTTATAAGGCCTGAGATGAAGATAATAAGCATTGAGGACACTGCTGAGCTAAAGCTCCCCCATCCAAACTGGGTCCCCCATGTGTCCAGAGCAGCATTTGGACCATCCGGTTATGGAGCTGTTACCATGTTTGATTTGTTAAAAGCGGCCTTAAGACAGAGGCCAGATTACATAATAGTTGGAGAAGTTAGGGGGAGGGAGGCTTATGTGATGTTTCAAGCAATGGCTACTGGACATGCCTGTTATGGAACCATCCATGCGGATTCCATGGATGCTATAATAAATAGGTTGACAACACCTCCCATCAACCTTCCAAAGCAGATGATAACAAACCTTGATCTCATAACATTCCTAATAGGTACAAAGATTAGGGGAAAGTTTGTGAGGAGGGTGGACCAGATTGTTGAGATAACAGGATACAATTACAAGGAAGATGAGATAATAACAAACACTTCCTTCATCTGGGATCCTTCAGAGGACAAATTCATAGGAAGATCGAGCTATTTATTGGATAAAATCGCAAAGAGGTTGGGATATTCTTCCGAAGAGCTTGAGATGGAGATGAAAAGGAGAGTCCTTGTATTGAAGTGGATGAGAAGAAAGAGAATAAGAGATTATGAAAAGTTCTGGAGAATAATTGGAATGTATTACTACGATCCAACAAGATTACTTAGGCTTATCAGGGGGAAGGAATATGTTGGAGAAATTTAATAGAATAATCTGGATACTGTCAAGAAAAATCGCTGAAGGGATGGAAGACCTTGGCCCAACACTAAAATCTGCAAAAATGAAGTACACACCAGAAGAATACATTTCAATGACAATAAAGTATTCAATACTTGCCTTCTTCTTGTCCTTCTTAGTGCTCTCTACAATCTTCTATTTTATTAATATTCCAATGCCTCTTGTTTTCTCCTTTCTCTTTAGTGTTCCAGTCTCCATACTAACTTTCCTGATATCTCTCTGGTATCCAAAGGTTGTTGCTGATTCCAGGAAAAGGAAGATTGAGAATGCTCTCCCCTTTGTTGGATACTACATGGCAACGATAGCATCCTCAGGAGTTCCCCCTTATGTTATGTTTAGGGCGCTAGCAGATTTTAAGGAGTTTGGTGAGATATCTAGGGAATGCGAAGAAATAACAAGAAACATAGAAGTCTTCGGATATACCATAGTAGAGGCGCTAGAAAACTCAATGAAATATTCTCCTTCTCCAAAATGGAAAGAACTTTTGTCTGCAATTCTAACAACGATAACAACTGGAGGAGATCTTGGAAAGATGCTTGTTGAAAGAGCAAGAAAATATACAGAGGATTTTAGAAGATCTCTCCAATCATTTTCTCAGTCCGTTAGCTTGCTCCTTGAAATATACATAACAGTTGTCCTTGTTGGAACAATAATGACAACTGTTGTTATGCTACTTATGGGAGTTATGGGTGGAACAACAGGTGTTATAATGACCCTCCAGTACTTCCTAATCCTTGTGCTTGTCCCAGCTCTGACGGTGGCCTTCATCTTTGCTATAAAAGCAATGTCTCCGGTGGAGGTATGAAGGAGTACGCGGTTGGAATACTTGTAGCTGTACTTGGGATCCTCCTATCCTACTCTATTTTCTTTAAATCAGATCCAACAAAATTCCTATATCTAAGTGTAGCATTTGTTGTTCTATCAATAATAATCTCCTTTTACTTCAAATACAGAGAATACAAGAGGATTTCTGAAATAGAAGAAGTGTTCCCTGATTTCTTGGCGGCACTTGCAGAAGCTCTGAAGTCTGGGATGACCCTTATGCAAGCGTTCAAGCACGTTTCTACAATGAGGCTGGGCCCACTTTCCGATGAGGTAAAAAAGATGTACTACAAGATGTCTTGGGGGGTACCTTTCCCAAGGGTCTTAAGAGAATTTGCGGAGGACATTAAGTCAGAAGAGTTGAGGAGGGCTATTACAATAATCCTGCAGTCCTATCTCTCTGGAGGAGAAATGGTATCAACCCTTGAGAATCTATCAGAATCTATGAAAAGACTTAGAGAGATAAGAAAGGATATCAGAGTAGTACTCGGAGAACAGGTAAAGGTAATATACACAATAAACTTCCTCTTTATGATAATACTTGTAATTATATATAACGTCATCGTTCCCCTGCAAATACAAGCTCCAGGTGAGAGTTTGGGCTTGGAAATAAGGATAGATACTTCAAAGTACAAACAACTGTTTATACTTTTTGCGGTTGTTATTGGAATTTGCTCAGGTCTGCTTGTGGGAGTTGTTGCGGAGGGTAAGGTTATAGCAGGATTTCGTCACTTTTCAATACTAGTTGCAATGAATCTTCTAATAATAAGCTACCTCTTCCTAAAAAAGAACGTAAGCTTTGATATAAATCTTCCAGGTCAGGTTGAACTTGGAAGGGTGTATGAGGTCAGAGGATATGTGTACGTTGAGGGCTCCCCTTGTAACGGTAAGATCCTTCTCAAGGACTTTAACATAGAGAGCAAGGTTGTAAATGGTCACTTCGAATTTAGGATAGCATTCCAAGAAAAGGGGAAGAAGAATCTGGAGTTTATTATAACATGCGAAGAAGGAACTTTCAGAAAGGAGGTAGTTGTGGATGTTAGGTAGGGGCTTTTCTTATGACAAATACATTACAATTGCTCTATTTATAGGAATTTTCTCAACATACCTCTCAATAATCCTTTCCGAGTTCAGAAGGTATTACAACCCATTTGAGAAAGAATTGCTGCCAAAATGTTTTGAAAAGCATCCTGTTCTTATATTTTCAAATTATTATGACTCATCTTGCTCGAACCTCTCAGTATGCAGGAGACTTGGAGAAATTATGCTTATAGATTGTGGTAGGAACATCTCCCTCTCTCTGGAATCAGACTGCAATAGTTACTGGTTAGAAGATTTTGAGGAAAACGATACAATCAAAACAGGGACGAGAGAGGGGATATACATTTACATCTTAAACCTAAAGTCAAACCCTGGAGATTGTGATATACTTCATTTGAATTGTTCAGGAGTATTCTTCGTAAAGATTTCCTGGTCAAATCAGAACATCTCGATTGGAGACGAGAAGCCCACTTACTGCAAGGGAAAAGAAATCAAAAGTTATTTTGTTATGGAAAAAGGTGTCTTATACAGGGTGATTGAGAAGTGATAAGATTAATTGAAATACCTATAGCGATTTTCCTCCTCTATTTATCATACCTTTACCTTGTACAACCAATCGCTCCTAAAAAAGAAGAATACCCTTACGAAGAGTACTACACCCTCCTAAGAGAGCTCTTGGGAGAGTTCTCAGTATATCTCAATCGAGGGGACATAGAGGGAATTCAAAAGATTGTTGAGGAGGCTATAGAGAAGGAAATTGATATAGATTTTATGTTCTACATACCATTAAGAGTAATAAATCCTGAAAATAAAAGCAAAACATGCATTCTTGGGTTTGTTTATGATATAGGGAATTCTTCTCCAGAAACACTTAAGGTTATAAAAAATGGCGTGCTTCCTACATCAAAGAGGGAAAATTGGAGAAAGAAGATAGTAGTTGTGAATTCTTCAAAAGGATGTTTTGAGCTTTCCTTATCTTTCCCCGAGGGATTTAATAAGAGCTGTTTGAGGGCGAAGCTATGGGACAAGTATGATCTTCCTATAGGATGGAGGAATGGTGTTGTTGTTTGTTCTCCATTTGACCTAAATAATTCGGAGATCCACCTATACTACTGCCTTGGAAATACCATATCGAAGAGCGTTCTGGAAGATGTTAATCCAAATCAGACAGCAAGTTACTATGAAATAAAGGATGTTAAAACAAGTGTTGTAGAAGTTTACTTCAAAGCAGAAGTTTCTCCTGGAGAAAATGAGTTTCTTCTTTCCTTCGGAAAGGGAAGTGTCCCAAAGTACAAAAATATAAGCCTTTTTCCAAACTGTTCTCTAGACATTGACGTATATCAGGTAAGATTCAA